>DASSDE010001077.1:0-4140 GCA_035697365.1 Kribbella sp.
TCGACGGTACGCCGGCCTCGGCGGCAAGGTTCTGGTCAACACCAACGAACCGAGGAGAACACCATGAATGCCACCGCTCTCGCCGACCAGTACTTCGCGATGTGGAACGCCGCCGACGCAGACCGTCGGGCCGAGCTGATCGCGGGCAGCTGGACCGCGGACGCCACCTTCCAGGACCCGAGTTTCGAGGCGAACGGCCACGACGAGCTCAACAAGCTGGTCGGCGCCGCACAGCAGATGTTCCCGGGACTGTCGTTCGTCCGGACCGGTGACATCGACGAGCACCACGGCTACCTGCGCTGGACCTGGCACCTGCAGGCCGACGGGCAGGAGCCGGTCGCCGGCGGTACCGACATCGTCGTACTCGACGCCGACGGCAAGATCCAGAAGCTGATCGGCTTCCACGACTTCGCCCCGGCGCACTAATTCAGTGGAGAAGCGGTGGTGGGCGGGCGCAGGATGGAACGCATGCTCACCGCCGAGGAGCTGGAAGTCTTCGAGCGGGACGGGATCGTGAAGATCCCGTCCGCGTTCTCCACCGACGATGCCGCCGGGATGCGGGACGTGCTCTGGCGAGAGCTGTTCGAGCGGCACGGAATGGATCGCGACGACCGGTCGACCTGGACGACGCTGCGGCCGACCGGCCTGAAGACCACGAAGTTCGATCGCCGCGCGCAGGCGATTCTCAGCCCGCGAGTGCGGTCCGCGCTCGACGGGCTGCTCGGCGAGTGGATCGAGCCGAAGCACGAAGGGCAAGTGCTCGTCACCATGCCTGAAGGCGTGCCGTGGGTGGTGCCGCATCGGCAGTGGCACACCGACGTCGGGTTCGAGCAGCCGCCCAACGCGGTGAAGATCTGGGCGTTCTACGACGAGGTCGGGCCGGGCGGTGGCGGTACGCCGCAGGTCGCCGGCTCGCACCGGGTGTTCGAGCGGTTCCTGACCACGACGGACGAGCGGGAGTTCAAAGCGGTCCGCGACCAGCTGCTGCGGTCCGATCCATGGTTCCGGAACCTGACGTCGGAGCAGCGTACGGCCGACCCGATGGATCCGGTAGACCTCGACGGACTACCGGTCCGCGTGGTCGAGCTCACCGGTCAGGCCGGCGACGTGTACCTGACGCATCCGTGGATCCTGCACTCGATCGCGCCGAACGCGGCCGACGTACCGCGGATGATGCGCAGCCGGTTCATCTACAAAGCGCAGTGATCAGACGCGCGCACCGTACCGGATCCTCGGTCAGCCCGACGCCCAGTCCGTACAGCCAGTAGTCGACGGTCCGCCAGAGCACCCAGTCGCGGGCCCGGTCCCGATCGAGCTCCGCTTCCCGGACGGCAAGATCGAAGTACCGGACGATGTCGTCCATCTTGTCGAGGTCCCACCACAGCACCCTGCCGAGGTCGTACTCGATGTCGCCGCGGAACAGTACGGGATCGACGGTCAGCCACTCCTCTCGTTGCCCGGCGAGCACCTGGCCGGCGTGGAAGTCGCCGTTGACCGCGAGCGTGGAGGTGGTCTCGGACGGGGCAACGTCGAGCGCCTCGCGCAGGATCGCCACGTCGAACGGACGGCCGAGGCGTTCCCACTGCGGCTCCAGTTCGGCGGATCGGGTCGTGACGATGTCCGCGGTCGAGCGCGCGTCGTCCGGGGCGGGTACGGCGAGGCGGCGCATCAGCTGCCCGAGTACGGCGACGGCCTCGTCGATCGGCCTGGTCGTCAATGGCGTGGACAACCGCTCCAGCAGCATCGCGCCGGCCTCGATGTCCGCGTCGTACAGCTGGGCCATGCCCCGGCCTGCCCACCACTTGAGCGCCCAGACCTGTTCGGCGACCTCCGTACCGGGAGGCGACATCCGCAGTACGAACTCCTCGACGCCACGCGTTACCGGTACGACGACCGCGTTCGACCCGTGTGAGACCGCTCCCACGATGGTCAGACTCCACACCCCGCACTGCCGGTCCACAGCTGCCGGCAACTCCCGCAACCAGTCACCGCCCTCCGTCCACCACCGCGGCATCCGCAAGAACGACTCCGGCAAACGGATCATCCCGTCAATCTAATGGGGCATCCCGGGGCATTCACGGGAATTTCGTCTGGCCTCCCCGGATGTGGGATCGAGGACCATGATGTGGGCATGGGCGGAGACGTTGATGTGGACGAGGTGCGGTACGACGCCGAGGCGTCCCAGCAGCTCGAGTCGGTGTACATGACCGAGGATGTCGCGGAGCAGCGTCGCGCGGTGCGGGCGGCGCTCGCGTTGCGGCCGGGTGATCGCGTACTGGACGTCGGTGTCGGACCGGGCCTGCTGGCCGCAGAAATGGCGGTGGAGGTCGGGTCCGACGGGAGGATCTGCGGCATCGACATCAGCGACAGCATGCTGGCGATCGCACGGAGCCGTGCCGACGTACCGAACGGGGCCGGGATCGAGCTCGAGCAGGCGTCGGTCGACCGGATCCCTTATCCCGCGGAGAGTTTCGACGTGGTGGTGTCCACGCAGGTCTTCGAGTACCTCGACGACGTGGCCGGCGCCCTGCGGGAGGTACGGCGCGTGCTCCGGCCCGCGGGTCGCGTCGTCCTGCTCGACACCGACTGGGGTTCGGTGGTGTGGCGGTCGACCGACGACGAGCGGATGACCCGCGTGCTCAGCGCGTTCGAGGAGGACCTGGCCGATCCGCATCTGCCCCGCACGCTCGCGGACGTACTGGCAAAGACCGGTTTCACGCCGACCCATCAGCAGGTGGTGCCGATCCTCAACACCGGGTACGACCAGCGCACGTTCAGCGGTGGGCTGATCGACATCGTGGCGGACTTCGTGCCTGGCCACGGCGGACTGACGGCGGACGACGCGCGTGCCTGGGCCGACGACCTGCGCAGTCTCGGCGACAGCTATTTCTTCAGCCTGAACAGGTATTTGTTCGTCGCGTCCGCGCTCTGAAGGACCGGAGCTCGGCGGGTGCGTCCTGGGAGTGACACACCCGCCGGGCCGGTCGTTCTCCCGCCCCTCAGTGGGAGAACTCGCGGCTCGGTGAACACCACCCATGCCCGAATGGCACTGACCGAACCGCGGGACCATCTAGAGGTACCCCAGGTTCGGCCCGCGCACACATCGCGGCACGCACTCCGGACAGAAAACTTGATGTTCCTCAAACCTTCGGCAGTGCCTGACCCGGCAACGGCCTACGCTGGGCGGCGATTTTCGCGCCGGTCGCGAACACCCAGGGGGAAGGAACGGCGATGCCGGAACCGTACGACGACGAGTTGACCGAAGCGCAGCTGGACGAACTGGAGGCCCTCGGTGCGGCTGCGGACGCCGACCTGATCCTGACCGCCGAAGGTGCCGAGAAAGATGCCTGAGGCAAGGATCTCCTGGCGCGGCTTCACGATGAACAAGCGCACCGTGGCGATGGTCGAGGCCGCGGAGCAGCTGTACCACTCGAAGTTCGCGATCCTCCAGGGGTCGTACAACGCCGGCGGCGTGGAGGCCTCGGCCGGGACCCACGACGGCGGCGGCGCGGTCGACATCGACGTCCGGACGAAGAGCGCCGCGCAGCGGGTCGCGGTGGTGAAGGCGCTCCGGCAGGTCGGGTTCGCCGCCTGGCTGCGGACGCCGTCGCAGGGCAACTGGCCGTACCACGTGCACGGGATCGCGGTCGGCGACCAGGACCTGTCGCGGGGCGCCGCTGTGCAGGTCACGGAGTACCACCGGAAGCTGAACGGGCTCGCCCATCGCGGCAAGGACGACGGGCCGCCCGGGTACTACGGCATGACCTGGGAGTTGTACCTGAAGGCGCACCCGCCGAAGCAGCCGGTGCCGGATTCGACGATCTCGCTGGCCGCGATGGCGTACGCACGGACGCACGACGCCATGACCGGGGTGTGGGGCGCGGATCGGGCGCGGGTGATCGCCTGGGCGGCGCATCCTCGGGTCGGCGCGATCACGAAGGCAGAGACCGTACCGGCTGCCGGCGTGCCGTGGCATCTGCACTTCCAGCGGGTGATCCGCAAGGTGCAACTGCACTTCAAGCTCGAGGTCACCGGCATCTTCAACAACGCCGTCGCCGCCGAGATGAAGCGCTACGGCTACAAGATCGTCGCTTAGGCGGACCGCCAGCACTCACCAACCCGCCGTCGGCGGTCGGCGGC
>DASSDE010001078.1:0-2828 GCA_035697365.1 Kribbella sp.
GCTCGAACACCTTGTTGGACAGCAGCTCGTCGTCGATCCAGCCACGGACCCGGCTGACGGGTGCCGCGCCGACTCCGGCGCCAACCCGGTTGTTCCGCTTGGTGAGCGCGACGTCGGTGTGCGGGAACCAGTAGAACTCGAAGTGATCGTTGCCGTCGGCAAGCTCATCGAACCCGTCCAGGACCTCGCCCAACGGCAGCGGCATCTCCTGCGCACACAGCAGGAACGCCGGTACGCACTGCAGGGTCAGCGTACTGATCACGCCGAGCGCACCGACCGAGACGCGGGCTGCCGCGAAGACGTCCGGATTCTCCTCGGCGGAGCAGTGCAGTACCGAACCGTCCGCGGTGACCAGGTCGAGCCCGACGACCTGGGTGGCGAGACCGCCGAGTCGCGCGCCGGTCCCGTGCGTCCCGGTGGAGATCGCGCCGGCGACGGTCTGCTTGTCGATGTCCCCGAGGTTCGCCATCGCGAGGTCGAACGCCGCAAGGCCCTGGTTGAGCTTCCGCAGCCCGGTGCCGGCGCCGACCGTGACGCGGCCGGACTCGCGATCCGCCTGGCTGATCGACGCCAGGCCGTCGAGGTGCACCATCACCTCTTGGGGCACCGCGCAGCCGGTGAACGAATGGCCGGAGCCGATCGCCTTGAGCTTCTTGCCCTGCTCGGCGGCAGTCTTCACCGCGGCCGCGAGCTCGTCGACCGAGCCGGGGCGCACGGACTCCAGGCCGCTCGCCGACTCGGTACCGGACCAGTTCCGCCAGGTGCTCATCCGAAGTTCATCCCTTCCCCGCGGTACGTCCGGAGCTCGCTGACGTCGTCGCCGTCGATGGCGTGCAGGACATCGAACCGTTCCAGCAGCTCGCCCGCCTTCGCGTACCGCATCCAGACTCGGTCTCCGATCCGGAGCCGATCCGCCGCCGGCCCCTGGACCGGGGTCTGCACCTCGCCCGCGCCTTCCGTACCCAGCAGCTTCAGCCCGGACGGCGTGGCAGGCTGCGGCAGTCGCGACTTCTTGGCCGGCCCGGACGCCACGTATCCGCCGCCGAACAGCGTGGCGATCCGCGGCGCGGGGCGCCGGACGACGTCGAGCGCGTACGCCATCGCGGGCTCGGGCTGGAAGACGTCGTACTTGTCGAACAGCGTCGGCCCGTACAGACCGGAGCCCGCAGTGACCTCGGTGACGACCGGATCCGCGCTGCTGATCTCGAGACTGCCGGTGCCGCCGCTGTTCACGATCCGCAGCGGCGCGACCTGCTTGACCGCGTCCACGACCGCGCCGCGCCGATCGGCGAGCTCGGCGGCCGAACGGCGCTTCACCCAGCGCACTGCGGGTGACGTGTCCGGGAGTCCCGCGATCTGTGCCTCGTAGAACATCATGCCGATCAGCTCGAACGCGTCGTCGGCGGCCACGGCCCGCGCGAGCGTCGCGACCTCGGCCGGCGTCCGCAGTGGAGAACGCCGGACGCCGAGGTGCTGACCGAAGATCCGGAGCGAGGCGTCGACGTCGAGGCAGACCTGGATCCGTGCGGTGCCGGTCGCGTTCGCCCGGAGGTAGCCCAGGTGCTCCGGCGAGTCGATCATCAGCGTGATCCGGGACGCCACCTCGGGGTCCTCGGAGAGCTCGCGGAGCGCGGTCCGGTGCGTGGTCGGGTAGCCGAGCAGGATGTCGTCGACGCCGTTTCGCGCCAGCCAGAGCGCCTCCGGCAACGCGTAGCTCATCACGCCGTGGAACCCCGGCCGCTCCAGCGCGGCGGCGAGCAGCGGACGGCAACGTACGGACTTGGAAGCGATCCGGATCGGCGTCCCGGCGGCGCGCCGGAGCAGGTCGTCCGCGTTCCGGCGGAACGCGGCCAGGTCGATCACCGCGTACGGCGCGTCGAGCCGCGCGGTCAGGCGGGCATACCGGTCGAAGTCACCCATAACCGGAGTGTAAGTCACGAAATACTGAAAGGTAATACAACTTCTGGCCGAGCAGACAGGTGCAGACAGAAGCTGCCGAGGCTGCTACCCCTGCAGGCGCTTCACTGCTGCATCGATGCGCTCGTCGGTCCCGGTGAGAGCCACGCGCACGTGACGCTCGCCGGCAGTCCCGTAGAACGCTCCCGGGGCGACCAGGATGCCCTGGTCCGCCAGCGCGCCGACGGAGCCGTACGCGTCGTACGACGGGTGTGAGGCCCACAGGTACAGTCCGCCGTTCGACAGGGTGATCTCCCAGCCCCCGTCGCTCAGCGCGTCCCGGAGCACCGCACGGCGACGCAGGTAGCGCGCTCGCTGCTCCTCCACATGCGCGTCGTCGGCGAACGCGGCAGCCATCGCGGCCTGGATCGGGGACGGCACCATCAGACCGGCGTGCTTCCGTACAGCGAGCAGTTCCGCCACGACCGTCGGATCGCCGGCGACGAAACCACCGCGGTACCCGGCCAGGTTGGACCGCTTGGACAGCGAGTGCACCGCGAGCAGGTTGTCGAAGCTCCCACCGGACACGTCCGGGTGCAGCACGGATGCCGGCTTCTCGTCCCAGCCGAACTCTGTGTAGCACTCGTCGCTGACCAGTAGTACGTCGTTGGCGCGGGCCCATTCGACCGCACGCCGCAGGTCTGCCGCGGGGGTGATCTCACCGGACGGGTTGCGCGGCGAGTTCAGGTACGCGACCCGTACCGGCCCGTCGTCGTACGCCGCCGGATCCGCGACCGGCACGCTGGTGGCACGCGCCAGCGCCGCACCGGCCTCGTACGTCGGGTACGCGAGGTCCGGAATGAGGACCGTGTCGCCGGCGCCGATCCCGAGCAGCGTCGGCAGCATCATGATCAGTTCCTTGGTGCCGATCA
>DASSDE010001079.1:0-4690 GCA_035697365.1 Kribbella sp.
TCCACCACCACGACGAGTCTGGCCCAGCAACTTGAACAGCAACAGCTGGCCAACGTCCTCAAGTACGCGCTCATCGTCATCTCGAGCCTGCCCGTACTGGTCATCTACCCGTTCGTCGCCCGCCACTTCACCAAGGGCGTGATGGTCGGCGCAGTCAAAGGCTAAGTACAGAAGGGAACACCGCAATGCGCTCATCCGTGAGCAAAGTCGTGGCGCTGGCGGCTGCCGGCGCGCTCGCCCTGGCGGCGTGCAGTTCGGACAAGTCCGGCAAGGGGGCGGCGAACGAGACGTCGGCCGACGGCAAGGTGATCATCGACACCTTCACCCCGTCCGACCAGAGCACCAACATGGACACCAACTCGGTGACCAAGATCATCAGCGACAAGTTCAAGATCCAGTTCCGCTGGCAGACCACGACGTACGACGCCGGGCCGGCCAAGGAGAAGCGTCAGATCGCGCTGGCCAGCGGCGACTACCCGGACCTGTTCTTCCTGATCCCGTGGGTGGACGCGTTCACCCAGGCCGAGGTGCTGAAGCTCGGCCAGCAGGGCGTAGCGGTCCCGCTCGAGGACCTGATCAAGGAGAACGCGCCGAACATCCAGAAGGCGCTGGACACCAACAAGGAGTACAAGGAGATGTCGACCGCGCCCGACGGTCACATCTACGCGCTGCCGCAGTGGGCGGACTGCTACCACTGCACGTACCCGGACAAGCTGTGGATCAACAGCACCTGGCTGAAGAAGCTCGGCCTGCAGGTGCCCAAGACGACCGACGACCTGCGCAAGGTGCTCGAGGCGTTCAAGACCAAGGACCCGAACGGCAACGGCAAGGCCGACGAGATCCCGATGACCACCGACGTCCAGGACAGCAGCCTGATCGCGTACCTGATGGGCGGTTTCGCGTACGACCCGGTCGGCGCGAACAACGGCAACCGCTCGCTGCTCGCCCTGAACGGCGACAAGGTCGTCACGCCGGTGACATCGGACCAGTGGAAGGCCGGCCTGAGCTACATCCACGGTCTGTACAAGGACGGGCTGATCGACCAGGCCGCGTTCACCCAGAACGCGCAGGCGTTGCAGGCCCAGGGCAACAACCCGAAGGCCGTCACGCTCGGTTCGGTGCCGGTGCTGTGGCCGGGCATCTTCGTGCAGCTGGACTCCAAGGACGGGCGCGACAAGCAGTACGACGCCGTACCGCCGCTGACCGGCCCTGACGGCAAGAGCTACACCGGGTACAACCACCCGACGTCGACCGGGTACACGTTCATGCTGACGAACAAGGCCAGCAAGGAGGCCCAGGTCGCGGCGATCAAGATGCTCGACTGGATCTTCAGCGACGAGGGCCAGATGATCTCCAACATGGGCCCGGAGGGTGTCGGCTGGAGCAAGCCCGCTGCCGGTGACATCGCGCTCGACTCGAGCACCAAGCCGCTGTACAAGCCGACGCAGAACCCGCCGAAGAACATCAGCTGGGGCGCCCTCGGTCAGTACAACAACACGCTGGCCTATCGGAACGCACAGGTGGTTCCGAAGGACATCTACACCGGTGCCGGCCTGGAGCGGCGGCTGCTCGAGGCGACCAAACCGTACGAGAACCACGTGGACAAGGGGCAGTGGTACCCGCAGACCTCGGTCTGGCCGGACCCCAGCCTGGTCGGCGAGGTCGCCACGCTGCAGACCAACCTGAGCAACTACGTGAACCAGAACCAGTTGGCTTTCATCACGGGGTCGAAGAACCTCGACACCGACTGGGACGCGTACGTGAAGGGGCTCGACAGCACCGGCATGCCGCGGTACCTGGAGATCAACCAGCAGGCGTACGACAAGTACAAGAGCGGTTCGAAGTAGTGTCCGACCTCCTGTGGTTCCGTACCCCGGCGCCGGACTGGTTCGAGGCGTTGCCGCTCGGCAACGGGCATCTCGGGGCGAAGGTGTACGGCCGGGTCGCCGACGAGCGGATCGCGCTCAACCTCGACGACGTCTGGTCCGGCGACGGTCCGCGCAAGCTGGCCGTCCCGGACGGGCCGGCGGTGCTGGCCGACGTACGACGGTTGCTGCTGGTCGAGGGTGATCGGCTCGCGGCAACCAAGCGGACCCGCGCGCTGCAAGGCCCGCTGGTGGAGTCGTACCAACCGCTGGCTGACCTGGTCATCCGCTCGACCGGCGGTGTGGACGCGGGGATTGCGGACTACAGGAGGAGTTTGGATTTGCGGACCGGGATCGCCGCCGTCGACTACACGGTCGACGGCGTGCGGTTCCGCCGCGAGACGTACGTGTCCACGCCGGACCAGGTCCTGGTGTGGACGCTGATTGCCGACAATCCTGTTGTCGACCTGTTGATCGGGCTGCAGAGCCAGCACCCGGCAGAAGTTGCCGAGGGCACCTACGGGCTGGTCGGCCGGGCGCCTTCGGACCTGACGATCGAGTACCGGGAGCGACCTGATCCGGTGCGGTATGAGAAGGGTCGCGGCATCGGGTTCGGCATCGCGGTGCGGGTGTTCGCCGACGGACAGGTGATGACCTCGGCCGAGGGTGTCGCGGTGCGCGGGGCGTCGGAGGTCACGGTCGTGCTGGCGGCGGCGAGTACGTTCGCCGGCTGGTCGGTGCCGCCGGGGCGCGATCCACAGGCTGCCTTCCGGGCTGCGGTCGATGTGCTGGACTCGGCAGCCGTCGACAAACTGCGCGACCGGCACGTCGAGGATCACGCTGCGCTCTACGACCGGGCCGCGCTCGAGCTTGGTCCGGTTGTCGACAATCCGACTGATGACCGTGTCCGTGCCGTCGCCGCCGGTGGCAGCGACCCGGATCTGGTGGCGCTGGCGTTCAACCTCGGTCGTTATCTCCTGATGGCCTCGTCCAGACCCGGCACCCAGGCCGCCAACCTGCAAGGCATCTGGAACCAGGACCGGCGCCCGATGTGGGCCAGCGACTGGACCAACAACATCAACACCCAGATGAACTACTGGCTCGCCGACCTGACCGGGCTGAGCGAATGCTTCGAACCGCTGACGGACCTGCTCGAGGGCCTGGCCGCGTCCGGCGCCGAGACGGCCCGGATCCTGTACGACGCCCCAGGTTGGGTCGCGCACCACAACGCGGACATCTGGCGGGCGACCTGGCCGGTCGGCGACGGTAACGACGACCCCGTGTGGGCGATGTGCGCGACCTGCGGGGTGTGGCTGACGGCGCATCTCCTCGAGCACTACCGGTTCACGCTGGACATGGACTTTCTGCGCGAGCGTGCGTACCCGGTGCTTGCGGGCGCGGCCGAGTTCGTCTTGTCGATGCTCGTGGAGGACCGGGACGGCGTGCTGCAGTTCGTACCGTCGACGGCACCGGAGCATCATTTCGTACTGCCGTCCGGCGAGCAGGCGTCGGTCGATCTCACGTCGACGTACGACATCTGGCTGATCCGCGAGCTGTTCGCCAACCTCGCCGAGGCCGAGAGCGTACTGGGCCTCTCGTCATCCCTGGCCGCACGCGTGGCCGACGCGAGGGACCGATTGCCCGCAGTGCGCGTGACGCCGGACGGGCGACTGTACGAGTGGCCGACGGACTGGGAGCCGTCCGAGATCCACCACCGGCATCAGTCGCATCTGTACGGTCTCTACCCGGGCGCGGAGATCGATCCGACGCGTACGCCGGAGTGGGCCGCGGCCGCTCGGGCTTCGTTGGAGCGGCGTACCGACGGTGCCGTGAACGGTGGCTGGACGGCCGCTTGGTTGGTCGCGCTCTGGGCACGCCTGTTCGAGGGCGATCGAGCCTCGGCGGTGATCCAGGACTATTTGAGTCGCCTGGTGTCGGGGAACCTGATGTCCCGCGACGGCGACATCTTCCAGATCGACGCGAACTTCGGCCTCACCGGCTGCCTGCCCGAACTCCTCCTCCAGAGCCACACCGACGTCATCCGGCTGCTACCCGCCCTCCCCGCAACCTGGCCGAACGGCTCCTTCCGCGGCCTACGAGCTCGCGGAGGCCTGACCTTCGACGCCACCTGGCGCAACGGCAAACTCACCCACGCCGTAGTCACCGCAACCCAAGCCGGCACCCACCGAATAGCCCTGACCCCCACCCGAACCACCACCGTCACCCTCACCCCCAACACCCCCCAAACCCTGACCCCCTAAGCACCCAACCCCACCCACCCCGCCCCCGCGCGGCCCGTGGTGGTCGGCGCTGGGCTCGGGGAGCTTGTCGGGTCGACTTTGTGCACCGGGGACGCAGGACTCGGCGCGAGATGTACGGATCTCGTGCACAAGGTCGAGTGGGGGGCTGGTGGCTGGTGGGGGTGTTCGAGGCGTGGGCTGGTTAGGTGTGCCTAAGTTGGGTTGTTGTAGGGTCAACGTCTGTGAAGAGGCTGATTGGGGTCGTTGCGTCTGCTGCCGTGCTGGTGCTTGCCGGGTGTGGTGGTGGGGGTACCAAGAGTGCGGACGCCGGCGTCGGCGACAAGGATGTGGCGACCGGTGGGCGGCTGTTCAAGACCGCCGACGAGGAGACCGCGAAGCTCGGGTCGGACGCGGCGCCGGGGGCGTTTCCGCGGACGGTGAAGGAGGCGCTCGGATCGACCGAGATCAAGGCGAAGCCGACCCGGATCGTGGTGCTGGACAGCGGCGAGCTCGACGACGTCCTGGCGCTCGGCATCACGCCGGTCGGGATGGCGACGACGGCGGGGCAGAGCGGCGTACCGTCGT
>DASSDE010001080.1:0-2661 GCA_035697365.1 Kribbella sp.
GACGTCTCGGGAACCTTCGCGAGCGCGATCGCACCTATCACGCAGGCCGCCATCATGTAGTACGCCGGGACGAGCGAGTCGCCCGTCTTCGCGGTCAGCCAGTCGTTGACCGCGGGCGCCGTACCGCCGAACAGCGACGTCGACACGTTGTACGCGATCGCGAAACCGGCGTACCGGACGTGGGTCGGGAACATCGCCGGGAAGGTCGCGGAGATCGTCGCGAGCTGCGGCACGTACAGCAGGCCCAGCACCGCGAAGCCGACGATCGCACCGAACAGGTTGGTCCCCATCAGCAGGAACATCGGTACGCCGAACACGAACAGCCCGATCAGCGATATCCACCACAGCGGTTTTCGGCCGACATGGTCCGATGCTCGGCCGGCGAACGGGACGAAGATCATCATTGTCAACATTCCGATGATCGGCACGATCAGCGACTGGTCCGAACTCAGGCCGATCTGCTTCTCCAGGTACGTCGGCATGTACGTGAGCAGCGTGTAGTTCACGACGTTCAGCGCGATCACCATGCCGCCGAGGCGGAGGATCGGCGCCCAGTAGTGCGACAGCAGGTCCTTGAACTGGGTCGAGGTCTGCTCCTCCTTCTGGCCCTTCGCCTCGAGCTCACGGAAGACCGGGGTGTCCTCGAGCCGGGACCGCAGGTAGACCCCAACCAGGCCGAGGGGCGCGGCGACCAGGAACGGGAGGCGCCAGCCCCATGCGTGCATCTGGTCGTCGCCGAGCACCAGCGAGAAGAACAGCATCAGCAGCGCGCCGAGCGAGAAGCCCGACAGCGTGCCGAACTCCAGGAAGCTGCCGAGCATGCCGCGCTTGCGGCTCGGCGCGTACTCGGCCATGAAGGTCGCGGCACCGCCGTACTCACCACCGGTCGAGAAGCCCTGGATCATCCGCAGCAGCACCAGCAGCACCGGCGCCCAGTACCCGATCGTGTCGAACGACGGGACGAGTCCGGCGAACAGGGTCGCGCCGGACATCATCAGGATCGTGATCGCGAGGACGTGCTTGCGGCCGAGCCGGTCGCCGAGCGGGCCCCAGACCAGACCGCCGAGCGGCCGGACCAGGAACGAGACGGCGAACGTCATCAGCGCCAGCAGCGTCTGGCTCTCCGTGTCGCCCGGGAAGATCGCGGCCGAGATGTACGTGACGCCGTACGCGTAGATGCCGTAGTCGAACCACTCCGTGGCATTTCCGATCGCCGAGGCGGCGATCGCCTTCTTCAAGACGTCAGGGGGCTGCTCCTGTTCGGTCGTCTGGCCTTTGGGGGTACCGGAGGTACCAGAGTTGTTGCCGGGCGTGCTCACGGGCGGACGGTCCTGGGGCCGCTGTTGCGGGTCTCCTGGCGGCGGGATCTCGGCGTCCACGATTTCCTCCTGTCGTCATACGGCCTCACCCGGGTGCCCACCCGCACGTAATTCACACGCACCACGAGTCAGTTCGTAGTTTTGTTGACAATCCGAAGGTTAACCATGTGCATTCGTGAACTACAAGCGGTCGGACCCGGTTCGCTCGGGCAGGCGTAAGGAGGGGCACTCGGTGAGTGCCCCGTACCCGACGGTGACTACTTCGTGGCGAGCGCCGCGAGCCCTGCCGTGATCACTGCCACACCGAACTCGAAGCGCTCGTCGACGTCAGCGCCTGAGGTCAAGGCTCCTGCGAGGGCGACCGTGAACGGGAAGCGGTCAGCCGGGAGCGCCGCGAAGAAGCCCCGCAACTCGCCGACGAACCGCTCGAGGTCCTCGGGCGTCCACTGCGCGGACGCACTCTGCACGGTCTCCTCGAACGCCACCGCGGTCACATAGAGCGGAATCAGGTCGACCGCCCAGGCAGCCGCCTGGTCGGACAAGCCGCCGGCCTTCAGAATTCCGAGCAGACATTCGGTGGTACGCAGCGCCGCGTCCCCCAGCGGGATCTCGCCGATCGCCGCGCGCGCCACACCGGGCATCGCCCGCATCGCCCGCAGGATCTCGCGCATCGCGTCCTTCAACTGCTCCTGCCAGCGCTCCGGATCCGGGGGCGAGGGCAGGTTCATCGTTTCCGCGGCCCGGTCGACGAGGAGTTGGTCGAGCTCCTTCTTGTTCGCCACGTGGGCGTAGAGCGAGGCCGGGCCGGTCTCGAGTTCCTGCGCGACCTTGCGCATCGAGACCGCGTCATAGCCCTGCTCGATCATCATCCGCAGCGCGACGTCGACGATCCGCTCCCGGTTCAGCGGCTCCTTCGGAGTCCGTGCGGGCTTGGCGGGGCTGATCGGCTGCCACGGCGATTGGCTCATGCCGACCACTGTAGCGAACACCGTACTTGACGAGAACACCGTTCGAGCGTAGAACGGTGTTCGCGAACGAACACTGTTCGCCTCACCTGACAGGCCACGTCAGCACCTCCCATCTGCATTCGCCCACCCGTAAGGAGCCTCCGATGAGCGCCACAGCCGTAGTGAACCCATCCGAAACCACGACCACGCCCCGCGGTACGCCGTACCGCTGGCGCTGGATCGTGCTCGCGACGATCCTGATCGCCGAGATCATGGACCTTGTCGACGCGACGATTGTCAACATTGCGGCGCCGTCGATCCGTGCCGAGCTCGGCGGGTCCGAGTCCGCGATGCAGTGGATGCTGGCCGGTTACACGCTGGCGTTCGCGATCGGA
>DASSDE010001081.1:0-4911 GCA_035697365.1 Kribbella sp.
GTCGCGGACCGGGAGATCGTGATCTCGCGGACGATCGACGCCCGGCGGGAGTTGGTGTTCGAGGTCTTCACGCAGGTCCGGCACCTGTCGCGATGGTGGGGGCCGAAGGGGTTCAGCACCACGACCCGGTCCTTCGCGTTCCACATCGGCGGCGAGTGGGACTTCGTGATGCACGGGCCGGACGGCACCGACTACCAGGAGTGGATCACCTGGCAGCAGATCGAGCCGCCGGAGCGGATCGCCTTGCTGCACGGCGAATCCCGGGACGACCCGAACGCCTTCGAGTCGGTCCTGACCTTCGATCCGGCCGGCGAGCAGACCCGGATCACGATGCGCACTGTGTTCCCGAGCAAGGCGTTGCGCGACGAGGCCGTACACAAGTACCACGCGATCGAGGGCGGCGAGCAGACCCTGGCCAACCTGGCGGCCTACGTCGCCGAACACACAGCGAACCTGGAGGAGTAATGGCAGGAAAGGTGTTCTTCGCGGTGACGATGTCGCTGGACGGCTTCATCGCGCCGGTCCCGGACGTGACGGTCGGGGAGGTGTTCACGCCCGGAGGCCAGGACGATCCGAGGGTCCAGCGGTGGCTGCGGAAGTGGTCGGAGCTGCAGTCCTGGGTGTTCCCGCAGCGGTTCTTCCGCGAGAACCTCAAGCTCGGCGAAGGCGGTGCGGAAGGGCTCGACAACGACCTGTCGAAGGCGACGTACGAGCGGACCGGCGTCAGCGTGATGGGCAAGCGGATGTTCGACGGCGGCGAGCGGGCCTGGCCGGAGGAGGCGCCGTTCCACACTCCGGTGTTCGTGGTCACGCACACCGAGCGCGATCCGTGGGAGCGGCCGGGCGGCACGACGTTCCACTTCGTCAACGACGGCATCGAGAGCGCATTGCTGCAGGCCCGCGATGCGGCCGGCGACCGCGACGTACGGATCGCAGGCGGCGCCGACCTGATCCAGCAGTACCTGAACAGCGGCCTGATCGACGAGTTCTCGATCTCGCTCGCGCCCGTACTGCTCGGCACCGGCATCCGGCTGTTCGACCAGCTCGACGCCGATCGGATCGCGCTGACCCAGGTCCGCTCGGACGCGACCGAGGTGACCCACCTGACCTACGCCGTGACCAAGCGCTAGATCAGTTGGCCGCGATGCTGCGGGCGAGCTCGAAGACCTCGTCGGCGCAGCCCCAGGAGACAGTGACGCCGGAGCCGCCGTGACCGTAGCAGTGGATGATCGGCTCGCCGTCCCGAGTGCGGACGAGTTCACACCGGATCGCCGGACGCGCGGGACGCAGGCCGACGCGTTGGCGGATGATCTTCGCCTTGCGCAGTTGCGGGACGAGCTCGGCCGCGCGGTCCAGGATCGCGGACGTGGTCTGCGGGTCAACGGTCAGGTTCCAGTCGCCGGGCAGGCTGGTGCCGCCGACGACGACATCGTGCTGCCGCGGGACGACGTACGTGAGCTCCTCGGGTGAACGGTCCGCGAGCAGCCATTCGGTCAGCCCACACGGCTCGACCGTCAGCACCTGTCCACGGACCGGCGTCACTGTCGGGTCGCCGGCGGTCAGTCGCGCGCCGAGACCGGTGCAGTTCACGACCAGATCGGCGCCGGTCGGCAGCGCGGACAGGGCCGCGCGGGTCAGCGTGCCGCCCGCGGCCTCGAGCCGCTTCACCAGCGCGGGCAGGTAGGTCGGCATGTCGATCACCGGCGTGGTGAACGACCACCCGTCGACGAACCCCGCGGGCGGTGAGCCGACGCGGGTGAGATCCGGCAGTACGTCGGCCCACGCCGGGTCCGGCGTACGGTCCACCAGGAACTCCCGCCCGTGCCGCAGTTGCACGGACGGCTCGAGCTCGGCCAGCTTGGCGAATTCCTCGTACGTCGACCGCGACCAGCCGGCCACGCGGTCCTCGGGCGCCGACAGGTACGGGTACCAGATCGCGGCCGCCACCGACGAGGTCGTCTCCAGCGGCAGGTCCCGGGCGAACACCGCCACCTCGTACCCGCCCTCGGCGAGCCGGATCGCGCAGCTCAGCCCGATCACGCCCGCACCCACCACGATCACGCGCATTCACACAGTGTTACTTAGTAGCGGGGCATGTTTCTAGTGGAGGTTGACCGCCAGCGAGTACAGGCGGGTGATCTGGGTGGCGCCGTTGTTGTCGTCGGACAGCAGGTAGAGCTGGCGACGGCCGCCGGGGAGGTAGCCGCCGAGGGCGAGCGCCTCGACGTTGTCGAGCAGCGGGTTCGGCTGCGGTTGCTTGGCGACCGCACCGGACGGCGGGCAGTTCACCAGGTCGAAGAGCAGCTTCTTGTGCAGGAAGACCGAGGACGGCGCGTCGGCCAGCGAGGCCTTGGCCGTCACGTCGGCCGCGTGCCGCAGCGAGACCGTGAAGACGCGGATCGTGTTGCCGACGTCCGGGGTGTACGTCCGTTCCATCGTGATCAGCTCGGTCGGGCTGACCCAGCCCATGTCGTCGAGCGCCAGCCCCGGGTCCGGCCGATACGCGTACTGCGCGACCGGACGGTAGGAGTGCCCCGGCAGACCGGCGTACCGGATGATGCGGTTCCGCGTCCGGCCGTCGGCGTCGGTGCCGTCGGATGCCAGCGGACCCTCCATCCCGGCGAACAGGGACAGGCCGTCGCGGCTGACCGCGAGCGACTCGAACGTGGCGTTGCTCGTGGCCTCACCGGCCGGCGCGACCTGGAAGCGGGAGGGAACCGGCAGTTCACCGATCTGCTTGCCGTCCGACAGCCGGAAGCGCCGGATCGACGGCTCCCGCTCGGAGGTCGCGAGGACGGTCCGGTCGCCGCGCTCGACGACGAGTCCTTCACCGTCGAAGTCGCCACCGTTGTACGGCGTGCCGTCGGGCCGGCGCAGGATCGTCATCCCGTCGACGCGGGCCGAGGTCGGCGTGCTGTTCACCCGCAGGTCGAACAGCCGGGCCGGTGTGGTCCCGACGTTGTCGACCAGCGCCACCGCGCGGTGCGGGCCGGTCAGATTGAGCGCCGACAGCCCCGCGACCGGTTGACCGGCGTACGTCGTCTTGTCCAGCGCGTCGCTGAACCCGAGGAACGTGGCATCCGGGGAGCAGGCACTACCACCACCTCCGCCGTGCTTGGCCGGAGTGGCCGACGCGGTGAGCGTCGTGGTGAGAGCGGTCAGCACAACTGCTGCGGCGAACGGCTTCTGCCAACGCATTCCAGACTCCTCGGAGAGACGACACCACCGATCGAAACCGACCGATCCCAACGGCAGGTGAACTCTACTCGGTGACTCCGCGGCTCAGCAGCACCAGTGCGATGAACGTCCGGTACAGCCGCAGGGGGTCATTATTGCTCAGGGCAACGACATTCTCCGTACGCCGCTCGACGCCGCGCAGCTCGCCGGCCAGCTCGGCGAACGCGCGGTTGTGGAACCGGACGGTCAACTCGGCCGGCAGCGTGATGCTCGGCAGCCGGATGTCGCTCAGCCGGGCGAGCGCCCGCCGCGCGCCGTCGTGGATCAGCTCCCGCGCCCGCTCCGGGTGCACCGACAGCGCGGCATTGTGCGAGACCGAGTCCTTCACCACGACCGATTCGATGTCCGGGCAGAACGCCTGCGCCTCGTCGATCGTGATCCGGTCACCGGAGATCAGTACCACCGGCACCTGGCAGGCGAGCGCCACGAGCGCGTTGATCCCGGCCTCACCGGTGACGGCCCCGTTCAGCCGCACCTCGGCGATCGCCCGTGGGTTGTACGTATGGTGCAGCACCGACCCGGTCGAGCCCGCCGACCCGTGGTACGACACGAAGAACGCCGCGTCGAACGAGTCGTCGAGACCCTGCATCATGTACAGCGGCTTGTGCTTGCCGGACAGGTAGCTTGCGCGGCCGTGCAGGTCGTCGGGGCGCAGGTTCTGCATCGTCGAGTGTGAGTCGTTGACCAGGAACTCGGTCCCGCCCGCGGCCAGCGCGCCGTCGATTGCGGCGTTCACCTCGGCCTGCAACTGACCGCGATAGTACTCGTACTCGGTGGCCGGCCCGCGCGCCTGACTCCAGTCGACGACCCCCGCGGTACCTTCCATGTCGGTGGAGAGGAAGACCTTCATCACCGCACCATACAAGGCTTCTTCGGGTCGAACACCCAGTCCTCGATCAGGTACTGCATCGCGATCGCATCGTTGCGCGCACCGAGTCCGTGCTCCAGGTACAGCTCGTGGGCCGCGGCGAGCGCGTCGCGGTCGAGCTCGATGCCGAGCCCGGGCGCGGTGGGCACGGCGATCTCGCCGGCCGCGATCTGCAACGGCGCCGTGGTCAGCGCCTGCCCGTCCTGCCAGATCCAGTGCGTGTCGAGCGCCGTGATCTCACCGGGCGCCGCCGCGCCGACGTGGGTGAACATCGCCAGCGAGATGTCGAAGTGGTTGTTCGAGTGCGAACCCCAGGTCAGCCCGAAGTCGTTGCAGAGTTGCGCGACCCGGACCGACCCGGCCATCGTCCAGAAGTGCGGGTCGGCGAGCGGGATGTCGACCGCGTCCGTACGGATCGCCTGCGCGAGCTCGCGCCAGTCGGTCGCGATCATGTTGGTCGCGGTCCGCAGCCCGGTACGCCGCCTGAACTCCGCCATCGTCTCCCGCCCGGAGTACCCGCCCTCGGCACCGCACGGATCCTCGACGTACGCGACCACGTCATCGAGCCCGTCGCAGACAGCAACGGCTTCCCGCAGCAGCCAGGCACCGTTCGGATCCACCGTGATCCGCGCCGCCGGGAACCGCTCGTGCAATGCCCGTACGGCATCGACCTCCACGTGCGGATCGAACACCCCACCCTTCAACTTGAAGTCCACAAACCCGTACCGCGCAGCCGCCGCCTCAGCCAGTTCCACAACGTCTTCGGACGTCAGCACAGGCTCGCGCCGACGTCGCGCCCAGCCGTC
>DASSDE010001082.1:0-2305 GCA_035697365.1 Kribbella sp.
CCGTCACCATGGGGTCCGGTGACGATGCCGCCGTTGGCGAACACCGCGCAGCGAACCTGAGGACCAACCGACACCACCGCGAACGTCCCCAGGCCGACAGCCGCTCCGAACCACTCCTCGGTCAACGCTTGCGCGTGCATCGCGTTCACGACCAGCACCCGCTCGCCGTCGAACTCCGCCCGCACCATCGTCTCGAACCCGTCGTCCGGCGGCCCGTCGACGGCGACGCCGATGCCGCCGATGCGCGCCGCCCGATCGCCGAGCTGTCCGCGCAGGTCTCGCACCGCCCGGCTGATCGCGACACAGAGCTCCCCCGGCGACGACCCGGACACGCTGTCCTCAACCACGTGCAGTACGCCGGCGCGCAGGGTCGTCACCGTTGCGACCAACCGCCCCGCGGACACCGACACTCCGACCGCGAGCAAGCTCTCCGGTACGACCCGGAGCGCCCGCGCCGGGCGGCCCGGCGAGGTCGGGGCGACGGTCTGGTCCTCAGCCATGGTGACGAGGCCGTGATCCATCAACGTGGCCACGGCCTTCGTCACCGAGGCGGCCGACAGGCGCAGTTGCCGCGTCACGTCGATCCGCGCGATCGGTCCCCGGGTCAGGATCCGAACCAGGACGCTCACCGCCGTCGGTGCGTCGATGGCGAGCGGCTTGCGGGCCGGCCCCGCGCTCCTGATCACCGGACCGCCCGGCTCAGCCCTGCGCGGCCAGTGTCTCCTTGCTCTTGTCCGTGACCTTCGACCAGAAGTCGTCGCCCGCGGACGTGGTGAAGTACTGCTCGAACAGCGGCTGCAGCGTCGACTGCACGTTGGTGCCGTTGTTGAACGGCTTCGAGAGCTGGATCTGGCCGGCCTTCTCCATCGCGGTGAAGACGCTCAGGTCCACACCCTTGGCCTTCTCGGACGTGACGAGGGCGTCCATCGCCTTCCCGTTCGAAGGAAAGAACGAGGCGTTGTAGGTGGCGGCCTTGGTCTGGCAGGCCCCGGACTCCTGGTAAGCGATCCACTTCCAGGTCGCCTCCTTGTTCTTGCTCTTCGCCCAGACCACGTTGCCGTTGGCGTTGCCGAACGCCCCGCGGGTCTTCCCGTCCTTGCCCAGCGGTGACGGCGCGATCCCGGCCTTCAGCCCGGGCAGCTTCGCGAACGTCGCTGCTTCCCAGGATCCTCCCACGGTCATCGCTACTTTGCCGCTTCCGAGCTGTTCGCTGTCGGAGACCGTGAAGGTGCCGAGCTTCGGCGAGTACCCCTTGTCGATCATGGTCTTGATCCAGCGCATGGTGCTCACGAACCGCGGGTCGTTGTAGCTGAACTCGGTCGGCCACGACTCCGGCTTGTCCTTGGTCCACCCGGTCGCCGCCGCGAACGGGAACCACGACGTCTGGCCGCGGAAGTCGTTGGCGGCCAGCATCCCGATCCCGTAGACCGCGACGTGCGCCTTGTCGAACCCGGGCGCGTCACCGCGGACGCCATTGCGGTCGACGGTCAGGTGCTCCGCGATCTTCTCCACGGTCCCGCCGTCGCTGGGGTCGAACGTCATCGACTGCAACTGCGCCTCGCTGACCCCGCCCTTCTCCAGCAGTGCCTTGTTGTAGTAGATCCCGGACGTGGCCCAGTCCATCGGCAGCCCGTAGAGCTTGCCGTCCTTGCCCTTCCAGGCGTCGGTCCCGATGGTGATGCCCTTGAGGTCGAAACCGTCCTTCGACACGTGGTCGTCGAGCGGTTCGAGCTGCCCCTGGTCGACGTACGACGGGAAGTACTGGACGCTGTTCATGAACCCGTCCGGTGCGTTCCCGCCGACGAAGCCGGCGGTGAGCTTGGTGAAGTAGTCGTCGGTGTTGTACTGCGAGATCTTCACCGTCACGCCCGGATTCTTCGCCTGGAAGTCCGGCACGCACTGCTGGTAGGCCTCGGCCTGTACCGGGTCCCAGGTCCACCAGTTGACCGTTGTGTTGCCTCCGGCATCGTTGCCGGAGGACGAGCAGGCGGCCAGCGAGCCGGTGAGTACGGCGGCCACTGCGAGGGCGAGCAATCGGGTCGACTTCATCTGTTTCTCCAGACCGGGATGAGCGTCACTTGATGCCGCCGAACTGGATCGAGTTGACGATCCGGCGGCCGAAGACCATGAACAGCACGAGCATCGGCAAGGCCGAGACCAGAGTCGCGGCCATCAGGCCGGCCCAGTCCGGCATCGACTGCGGTGAGGCCTGCTTGAAGACGGCCAGGGCGACGGTCAGCGGCCGGACGCTGTCGTCGGTGGTGACCAGCAACGGCCAGAAGTAGTCGTTCCAGAGGCCGATGAA
>DASSDE010001083.1:0-7768 GCA_035697365.1 Kribbella sp.
ACCTCGATCAGCGTGCTCCGCACGTCGTCGATCACGGTGGAGTGGCGCAGCTCAATACCGTCAGGGGTCACAGAAGCTTCCTCAGTAAGTCGTGTTCGTGATGGTCCCATGCCGTCGCACAGCGGAACCAGACGTACTCCGTGCGCGTCTCACGCGCGATCAGCGCTACCGATCCGGAAGGTTCATCACGTGCCCGAGCACGACCGGCGACCGCAGCCCGGCCAGATCCCGGTTCTCGACACCAAGGTCGGCTGGAGTTCGCTCCACGCCGACCGGCAGCAGATCAGTTACGGCCGGCGGTCGATGCCGCTCGACGAGATCGAGTGGGTCGGGTACTGGGTCGAGCAGGTCACCGAGAAGCGCTTCATGTTCCCGACCACGTACACGACCTACTGGCACTTCGAGGTCGGCAAGTACCCACACAAGGCAGCGCCGGCGGTCATCGTGACCGACTCGCACATGGGCCGCCAGGACGAGCTGCCGGACTGGTGGACATTCCTGGTGAACCTGTCCGCGCAGGTCGTCGAACCCCGTCTGCTGACCGACCTCGTCACCCGGGTCCGCCAGGGCGAGACCGTGACGATCGGTGGCAGCATCAAGGTGAACCAGCACGGTATCAGCTGCAAGCGCCCGAAGCTGTCCCTGGACTGGAACTCGATCCACCCACCGACACCACACGCCGGCTTCATCTACATCTACGCGACCACCTCCGACCAGGCCGTCCTCACCGTGCCGATGGGCCACCCCAACGCAGTCCTGATCCAGCCCCTCTTCGCAGCACTCAGCTGATCGTGGTTTGAGTGGTGGTCCTTGCTCGCGGTCTAGTAGCCGGGGAAGACGTTCCGGAGCTCGTCGAGTGTGACGTTGCCGGTCACGCCCACACCGTTGGCGTGCTCGGCGCCGAGCCGCCCGCTGAGCAGTCGCACCGCGGCCTCTGCCGGACCCTCGAAGGTGGCCGTTGGGTGATCGACCGTAGCGGTCACGGCGACCGTGTCGGTGATCTCGATGCCGCCGCCCGGGATCGCCAGTCGGACCTCTTGCTCGATCTGGTCGGCCTTGCCGGAGAAGCCCAGGAGGAATGCCAGCGGCCCGCCGAAAAGCTCGATGAGCAACTCGGCCGAGTCCGGATCCAGGGTCGCCGATGGGTCGACTCCGACACGCACGTCCCAGCTGTGGTTGGCGACCTCGTTGAGCCGCAGGGCGAGTGCCACCACCAGCGGCGCCGGTTCGGGCAGGATACCCAGGTCGATCCGGCTATCAGGCTGCTCGGCGCTGAGCGCCGAGACCGTGTCGACGTACGCCGCGTCATGTTTGACGAACCCGGCTGCTTGGTCGACCGGGGACAAGGCATTCCACCGCGCCCAGATCGACTCATTGCCCTCAGCATCCACCTGCTCGCCCGCGGCAGTCGCAATGGGCTTACGGGAGATCTCGGCCCCGCTTCCGAGGTGCGAAAGCACCTGCGCAACGGTCCAGTCCGCCGCTCCGCTGCGGCCCCTCAACTGTTCCTCCGACAAGGTCGGCACCAGTGCGGCAAGGGTGTCGTGGTTGGCACGCAGGGCCGCGACGGCGCGGTCGACAAGTGTGGTCATGCCAGACCTAACCTCGCAGACCACGGTTCTCTTCCGGCGGCGCGCCCGAAGTTTCAAGATCCCGGCTTCGTCTGCCGGCCGCCGGCCCTCGTCATCATCGCCCAACCCGCAGACCGCTCTCCGCGTCACCTCAGCCGACGGCCGCGCGGATGGTTTCGCGGAGGGAGCCGAGGGTCGCGACGACTGCGGTGGGCTCGTAGCCGCAGTGGGCCATGCAGTTCGCGCAGCGTGGGTCCTTGCCGCGGCCGTAGCTGCTCCAGTCGGTCTCGTCGAGTAGTTGCCGGTACGTCTCGACGTACCCGTCGTCCATCAGGTAGCAGGGGCGCTGCCAGCCCTTCAGCGAGTACAGCGGGATCGCCCAAGCGGTGCAGTCGAAGTCGACCTTCCCCTCCAGGAAGTCCAGGAACAGCGGTGAGTGGTTCAGCCGCCACTTCTTCCGGCGACCGTCGCCGAACGCCTTCCGGAACAGTTGCCGGGTCTCCTCCGGTCCGAGCCAGTGCTCCTGGTCCGGCGCCTTCTCGTAGGCGAACCCTGGCGAGATCTGCATGTTGTCCACGCCGAGGTCGTCGTTCAGGTAGTCGAGTACGTCGACGACGTCCTGCGGGCTGTCGGTGTCGAAGAAGGTCGTGTTCGTCATCACCCGGAAACCGGCTGCCTGGGCCTGCTTGATCGCGTCGACGGCCTGGTCGAACACTCCGTCCTTGGCCACCGACTGGTCGTGCCGCTCCCGCAGACCGTCGATGTGCACCATCCACGCGAAGTTCTTGTGCGGAGCGAACTTGTGCAGATGCTTCGGCATCAGTACGGCGTTCGTGCACAGGAACACGATCTTGTTCCGCGCCAGCAACTGCCGGACGATCTCGTCGATCTCCTTGTGCATCAGCGGTTCACCACCGGCGATCGACACCATCGGCGCACCGCACTCCTCGACCGCGGCGACCGCCTGTTCGACGGACATCCGCTTCTTCAGCCAGTCGTGGGTCTGCTGGATCTTGCCGCAGCCCGCGCACTTCAGGTTGCACGCGTAGAGCGGTTCCAGCTCCAGCAGGATCGGGAACTTCTCCCGGCGCCGGAGCTTCTGCTTCATCAGATATCCACCCAGGCGGATGGACTGCCGCAACGGCATGCTCACGGCTGGGTCACCTCTTTCGGTAGCGAGAACCGGACGTCCTCGGTCAGGGTTCCGTGCTCGGAGACGTGCACCGGCCCGAGTCCGGACAGACAGCGGACGAGCTCGTCGACGAGCTGTGGCGGGGCCGAGGCACCGGCCGTGATGCCGACCCGCCGAGCGCGGGCGAGCACGCGGAGTTCGAGGTCGCCCGCGTCGTCGACGAGTACCGCGGGCGTGCCGGCGGCTTCGGCCACCTCCGCGAGCCGCCGCGAGTTCGAGGAGTTCTGTGAACCGAGCACGACCACAAGGTCGGACTGCTCGGCGATCTCGCGGACACCGGCCTGACGGTTGCTCGTGGCATAACAAATGTCGTCACGGCGTGGTCCCGTCAATCCCGGGAAGCGGCGCCCCAGGACTGTGGCCGTTTCGGCGGCTTCCTCGACGGCCAGCGTCGTCTGCATGGCGTAGGCGACCTTGGCCGGGTCCGGGACATCGACTGTCTCGGCTTCGGCGACATTGGCGACGACGATGACGTGGTCCGGGGCTTCGCCGACGGTGCCGATGACCTCCTCGTGGTCGGGATGGCCGATCAGCACGACAGTACGGTCGTGCTCGGCGTATCGCCGTACTTCCTGGTGGACCTTGGCGACCAGCGGGCAGGTGGCGTCGATGACGCGGAGGTGTCGCTCGGCTGCCTGGGTGCGGACGGCGGGGGCGACGCCGTGGGCCGCGAGTACGACGAGGCTGCCGTCGGGAACCGAGTCAAGTTCGTCGACGAAGACCGCGCCGCGCTGTTGGAGGTCGTTGACGACATGCCGATTGTGGACAATCTGCCGACGTACGTACACCGGTGCTCCGAAACGGTCCAGCGCTCGTTCGACGGTGTCGATCGCCCGTTCCACGCCGGCGCAGAACGAACGCGGGGTGGCCAGCAGCACCTCCCGCTCGCCGATGGCGGCCGCCCACGCGTTGATCGCCGAGCCTGTACGTCGAAGTTGTGCGAGCGCGTTCAGACCGCGAGTGGGCATTCCGACCTGCCGCAGCGACCGCGCCGGATTGTCGACAATCGCCCGTACGACAATCGACTGCCCGTCATCACCGGCCAGCAACGCGGACTCGGTGTCAACAGCGACCGCGCCGGTGGCCGCCAACGCGGCCCGCTCGCCGGGCGACTCGACGACGTGATCGGTGGTGACAATCGGCCCGACGTGAACGGTCAGGCCGAGCCGCCGCAGCTCCCCCGCCATCAATCCGGCGGCAACACTCGGCGCCGGCGGAGCCCCCATGCCTCCGTCGGCGCCTCCGGCGCGGTGGATCTCGCTCGCCACGACGATGTCGCCGGGCGCGACCTCGTCGGTCAATGCGCCGGCCAGCCCGGCAATGACAGTGGGGCCATGGGTCGGCCTTCCTCGCGAGCGGCCGGTGTGGATGAGCGGCGTCGTGAGCGTGCCACGAAGGGCGAGCCACTCCACGGACAGCGGGGCGTACACGACACCCGTCATGACGCGCTCCCGACGTAGCGGCCGAGTGCCCAGATCGGGAACACCAGGCGGTACAGGTGATAGCCGATGTAGAAGTCGCCCGGAAATCCCGTGCCCGTGTAGCGATGCTCGTCCCATCCCCCGTCGGGACGCTGGGTGTCAACCAGATAAGCGATTCCGCGCTGCACGGCTGTTCCGCGCTGACCGACGGCGAGCAACGCCAGCAATGCCCAGGCCGTCTGCGAAGGCGTCGAGTCGCCGCGACCGATCCATGACGGGTCGACGTACGATCGCAGGTCTTCGCCCCAGCCACCGTCCGGGTTCTGGTGGTCCTCGACCCATCGCACCGCACGCCGGATCACCGGGTCGCTCGCCGGCATCCCGGTCGCGATCAACGCCGGTACGACGGCACCGGTGCCGTACACGTGATTGGTGCCCCAGCGGCCGAACCAGGAGCCGTCCTCCTCCTGCGTGTCGAGCAGCCACCGCACTCCTCGACGGCACGCGTCGCTGTCCGTCCTGCCTTCGGCCGCCAGCATCTCCACGACATGCGCGGTCACGTCGGCAGACGGCGGGTCGATCACGGCACCGAAGTCGCAGAACGGCAGCTTCAGCGCGGTCGTGTCGCTGTTGTCGGCATCGAACGCACCCCAGCCGCCGTCGGCCGACTGCATCCCCGCGGTCCAGGCCACCGCGTTGTCGAGCGCCTTGCGCAACCGTTCCGGTTCGGGATGCGAGACCCGCCGCAGTGCGAGCACGATCTCGGCGGTGTCGTCGGTGTCCGGATACCCGTCGTTCGCGAACTCGAACGCCCAGCCACCGCTGACCAGGCCGGGTCGCCGTACCTGCCAGTCGCCCGGCGCGTCGATCTGCTCCGCGAGCAGCCAATCCGTTGCCTTGAGCACCGTTTTGTCGTCGGCGTCGACCCCCGCGTCGAGCAGCGCCGCCACCACCAGCCCGGTGTCCCACACCGGCGACTGACAGGCCTCCAGCCAGCGCGCCGGCCCGTCAGGCGTGTCCTGATGCACCGTGAAGCCGTCGAGGCCGCGCAGTCCCGCGGCCATCACCGGATGATCGAGCGGATAGCCCATCAGGTGCAGGGCGATCAAGGAGTACACCCACGGTGGCTGGATCCCGCCCCAGCCTCCGTCGGCTTC
Organism: Kribbella sp.; assembly: GCA_035697365.1. Lineage (GTDB taxonomy): Bacteria > Actinomycetota > Actinomycetes > Propionibacteriales > Kribbellaceae > Kribbella. Next base: position 5,342 of record DASSDE010001083.1, read on the forward strand.
CTGGCGGGCTACGATCCACTCCGTCGCGCGCCGCATCGCCAGCCGGCGCACACTCGTGAACGGACCACCTGGGCCCCATCGCGTGTATGCGTTCAGTACGACGTCCAGTCGGCGGAACGCCCCTTCGAGCGACCACGCCGCCCGGGGCCGAATCGCCGTACCTGATCGCAGCTCGTCGGCCGTGAACGCGACCGGACGCTCCGGCCGGTGCGCGCTCACAATGGTCAGCGGGACGATCGTCTGCCGCGCCCAGCACGCCCAGTTGTACACGTTCAGCGGCGCCCACCTCGGCAGGAAGATCAGCTCCGGTGGAAGGTCTGGGCAGTCGTCCCACGACCACAGGCCGAACAGCGCGAGCCAGATGTGGGTGAACACCCGCGCCTTCTCCAGCCCGCCGTTCGACCGGATGAACTCCGCTGCCTTCGTCAGCTGCGGTGCGGCCGAGTCGTCACCGGCCATCCGCAGCGCAACCCACGACTCGACCGTCGTCGACAGATCCCCGGGCCCGCCAGGAAAGGTTGCCCAGGTCCCGTCGTCGCGCTGCTGCGACCGGATCCAGCGCGCCGTCTCCGCATCCGTCTGCGCCGTCGCCACCCCGAGAAAGTGCCGCAACATCAGATCCTCGGCGTCCATCGTCACGTTCGTCGCGAGGTCGCCCTTCCACCACCCGTCCTCGTGCTGCAAGGACCGCAGGTACGCAACCGCCGCGTCCAGGCATTCCTGCACACGTACGTCGGCTCGCGCCTCGCCGGCAACCCGCTCTGCCGTCACAGCTGGCGCTCCGCGACGAACTGAGCCAGTCGATCGAACTGCTCCAGGTGCACCGAATCGATACCGGCGATGTACAAGGCTCTCCCTGCCCTCCGCACCCGCTCCCCGGCCTCGGCCATCGCCCACTCCCGTCCGCCGGCGCGTTCCACCAGGACGGCGGCCCGCCGTACGTCGTCCTCGGACGGAACGCCGGGTTCTGCGAACCACGCAGCCAATTCGTCCCCATGCGTCTCGCCGTACTCCATCGACCACACGACCGGCAACGTCTTCTTGTGCGCCCGCAGATCCGAGAACACCGGTTTGCCGGTCTTCTCCGGCGCACCCCAGATCCCGAGCAGATCGTCGACGAGCTGGAAGGCCAGCCCGAGCTCCCGCCCATAGCTCCGGAACGCCGCGCAAATGGACGGATCGCCACCGGCCAGGATGGCGCCGAGCTCGGCCGATGCCCCGAGCAACGAGCCCGTCTTCCCGACGGCCATGTCGACGCACTCCGTCATCTCGACGTCGTCTCGTTGCTCGAACGCCACGTCGAGAACCTGCCCGCGGATCAACTCCCGCGTCGCGACCGCCAGCGCGAGCCCGGCGCCGGCGGCGTACGGCGAGTCACACTCGGCAAGCACCTCATCGGCAAGGCAGGCCAGCGCGTCCCCGACCAGGACCGCGGTGGAATCGCCCCAGATCGACCACACGGTCGGACGGTGCCGCCGCTGGGCATCGCGATCCATCAGGTCGTCGTGGATCAGCGAGAAGTTGTGCACCAACTCGACCGCGACCCCACCCGGTATCCCCGGGTCCGGCGTGCCACACACGGCCTCGGCGACGAGCAACGTCAGCCCTGGCCGGATCGCCTTGCCCGAGCTCCCCGCGGTCGGCTGTCCCGCTTCGTCACACCATCCCAAGTGGTACGACGCGACGAGCCGGCTGTGCTCGTCGAGCCTGTCCAGAGCGGCGCGCAGCGGTGGATCGACGAGGTTCCGGGCGCGAGTCAACAGGGCCGGCACATCGGCTGCCGCCGGCATCCGGTCCACGGCAGTCACGAGACCACCCCCTCGGCGAGCGGCGTGGCAGCGAACGACGCTGTCCGGAGCACCGAGGCCGCCGCGGACTCGCCGCTGCGCACGGCGCCCTCCATGGTGGCGGGCCAGCCGGTAGCGGTCCAGGCGCCGGCCAGGTGGAGCCCCGGACACGTGGTGGTCGCGCCGGGCCGGAGACGGCCGGTACCTGGCGCCGGCCGGAACGTTGCCTGTCGCTCTCGGGTCACGAAGAACTCCTTCACACGTGCGTCGGCAGCCGCGGGCAGCAACTGCCGCAAGGCAGGCACCAGCACTTCGCGCAACTCTCGGGCCGGGAGGTCGATCAGCCCGTCCGCCGCCGACAGCGACACCGCGACGTACTGCTCGCCCCGCCCAGCAGGGCCTGTGTCCGCCGCTGGAGCACCGCCCCGGCTCTGGAGCGTGCGGTCGAAGGCCCATTGGAGTGGGCTGTCGACGGCGGCGACGAACGGTTCGTCGAGCACCACCCGGTCGAACATCACGTGGGCGTTGACGATCGGCGAACTGCCCAGTGCCTCCGCCCACCCGGTCGGCAGGTCCACCGCTCCGTCCGGCAGGAGCCGCGCCGCCTCGGTCGGTGGCACCGCCAGCACCACGTCGTCGT
>DASSDE010001084.1:0-7022 GCA_035697365.1 Kribbella sp.
GGTCGACGTTCTCGAAGTCGTCCACGAGCCCCGCCGCGGCACCCTGGGCGTCAACCACCCGCACGTCATCCACCCGAACCTGTGCCGCGCCGGCCGCTGCTCCGATCGACAGCTCAGCGGTGCTTCCCTTTGCTGTGAACAGGGTTCGGACCCGCTGGTAGTACATCCCGTGCTTGTCGTCGGCGGCCACCATGTTCTGCGCGGTCGATCGGGTGACGACGTTCTTCGTACCGTCGACCGAGATCGTCGTCGGCCGCGACTTGCCCGGCTCGACCTCCACCCAGGCGGACGCGCTGTAGGTGCGACCACGCGCCAGGCCAGTGAGGTGCTGCGTCAACGACGACCTCTTGGTGCCGAGTTGGGCGACGTGCTGGCCGTTCTCGAGCGTCGCGACGGACGCACCACCAGTCGGGTTCCAGGCGTCCAGGTTGCCGGCGTTGAAGCCGGGATCCTTCACGTGGCTGCTTGCACCCCAGTTGGCCGGCTGCGCCTTCGGGGCAACGACCGGGTAGAGCACGTACGGCTGTCCCTTCGCCGCGTCGAGAGTGATCGTGCCGCCGTGCACGGGAACGCTGGTCACCTTCACGCGACCCGTGTCGGTCAACTTGTAAACCGAGAACGTCCGCGCACCGGCGAACGCCGCCGGGACCTTCCAGGTGGTACGTCCGCCGCCCGGGTTGTAGTGGTACAGCTTCTTGTTGCCGTCCCACGGCAGCAGGTACTTGTCGCCGTCGAGCACCTTCGCGTTCCCGGCGTACACCGTGCGCTTGCCATTCTCGACCGCGCCGCGAACACCGCCGGTGAAGGTGATGTCGTCGGTGTTCCAGTCCAGGATCTGCTGCTGCTGCAGGAACTTCGCGGGCAGGTTGCGCTGCCAGATGTTGGCGTAGAACGCGTTCCAGTCGGTCTCGCCGGTCCAGCCCTCGAACTCGACGATCGCGGACTGGCCGAGGATCGGGTCGTTGTTCCAGACGTCCTTCTCGTGGTTGCGGACGAACCGGATGATCTTGCTGTTCAGCCCCTTGTTGGTGGCACCGCCGTAGTCGAGGTCATTGGCCCAGTGCGACCACAGCGACGTCCGCTCGTGCCGGTCGGCCCACTCGGTTGCGATCTGCCAGCCCTGGTCGGTCAGCTGCCGGGTGAGCCCGTCGGCGAGCCAGCCGGACTGGTAGTACACGTCGATGTACAGCTCCTGCAGGTTCTTGTCGGTCTCGTCCCGGAGTTGCTGGAACCTGTCGATGATGTTGCCCGAGGCAAGATCCGGGCGCTGCTTGATGTAGTAGCTCTGGCCGAGCCAGTTCCAGCCCTTGGCGTTCTTGTCGACCAGGTCCTCGCTGAACGCGTGCGCGTCCGGGTACGACTCGGTCGCGTTCACGTGCACACCGAACGCCGCGTTCCAGGACTTGCCCTGCTTGAGCAAGGTGTTCAGGTCGGTGAGTCCGCCGGCGCGGGTGTTGTAGTTGCCGCCGTAGTCGGGATGCGCGGAGTCGTGGCCTTCGGACGCGTACCCCTTGAGGATCGCCATCTGGCCGAGGCCGTCGGTCGACAGCGAGATCCGCTTGACGTCGTCGAGGGTGCGCAGGAACGGGTGCGTGGCCTGGCTGGCGAAGTTGAACGGGATGTGCGTGATCACCCGGTCCTTGACCTGGTCGCCGCCGTTCGGCTCGGTCATGATCGAGCGGAACGCGACCGCGCCGTCCTCCCAGTCGACGCCTCCGTCGTGGTTCGCGTCGGGGGTGACCACGACCTTCGCCCAGGGCAGCGGCTCGGTGTACGGGGAGGTGTCGGCGCGGTAGGTCCATTGGCCGCTCCAGACGCCGACGCGCGTACTGCCGTCGGCGGCCTTGCGGGCGCGGTGCCAGAAGCGGGCGCCGTCGTCGACCGACGGGCCGGACGGCTTGTCGTACGTCGAGTTCGACTCGATGCCCGCTGCGAGGCCGCTGGTGTTCACGAACGCGTACGCCGCGCCGGTCGCGGAGGTCTCGGCCGGCGTGCTTGCGGTGACCGGCGTGATCTTGTCAGCGGTACGGGTCGAGTCCGGATCGAGCGTCGTGAACGCGGTCGTGGCGCCGGCGTCCGTACTCGCCACCGAGACCAGGTCCTGGTCGGGGATGTCGATCGTGTGCACGCGACTGGTAGCAGTGTCGTGCACCGCGTCGATGGCGAACGTCGTCACCCGGCCGGCGAGGTTGAGGCTCGCGTCCAGTTGCACGTCCGGCAGTGCGTCGAACGCGAGTTTGTACGTCGCCTTGGTGCCGGTGATCGTGGCGGGGCCGGCGAGGTGCGCCGTTCGCGCAACACCGTCGATCGTCACGGTCGAGATCGCGTCCGGCTGTCCACCGAGAGCCTGCCCGGACGCGTTGTCGACGTACCTGATCACCCGCGGGAAGTCCGCCGCGACGGTGACCGTCAGGTCGGCGGACCGCAGTGTCAGATCGCCGCCGGTGCTCTGTGCCTGCGCCCCGGAGGGCACGCCCAGCACACCGGCGGCGAGCGCTACAGCCAGTACTCCACACCCCACTGAACGTTTCATGCGCCAAAAGTTCGCACGTAACAGTCAACAGGTCAAGAGAAACAAACACTTACGAACAAGATTCGCCTCAGGTGGAGATTATGCGACCGGTTACTTGGCCGAGGCCGAGGCCGGGGCCTGCTGTTGCGGTGATGGTTACTTCGTCGCCGTCTTCGAGGAAGGTGTGTTCTTTGCCGTCGATCAATAGGGGCTCGCGGCCGCCCCAGCTGAGTTCGATGAACGAGCCGCGTTGGTCCTTCGCGGCGCCGCTGACGGTCCCGGAGGCGTACAGGTCGCCGGTCCGGACGGTGGCGCCGTTCACCGTCATGTGTGCGAGCATCTGCGCGGGTGACCAGTACACATCGCGGTACGGCGGCGAGCTCACGAGGTGACCGTTCAACCTGACCTCGAACGTGATGTCGTAGTTCGTCAGGTGCGCTCCGCGGAGGTAGGGAAGTACAGGCGGGTCCTGCACCCCGAGCGGGACGGCCGCCGCGGCCAGGGCATCGAGTGAGACCACCCACGGCGAGATCGACGTCGCGAACGATTTGCCCAGGAACGGTCCGAGCGGTACGTACTCCCACGCCTGCAGGTCCCGCGCGGACCAGTCGTTGACGAGCACCACGCCGTACACATGCTCCTCGAAATCCGCAACGGAGACAGGCTTTCCGAGCGTCGACGGCGTGCCGACTACGTACCCGAGCTCGACCTCGATGTCGAGCCGCTGCGACGGCCCGAACGTCGGCGCGTCCGCATCCGGCGCCTTGCGCTGCCCGGACGGCCGGACGATCTCGGTGCCGCTGGCAACTATCGTCCCGGCGCGCCCGTGATAGCCGACGGGAAGGTGTTTCCAGTTCGGCAGCAGGGGCTCCGAATCCGGACGAAACAGCCGGCCGAGGTTCGACGCATGCTGCTCGGAGGCATAGAAGTCGACGTAGTCGGCGACCGCGAACGGCAGTTGCATGGTGACCGCCGACTGGGGAATCAGATGCGGCTCGACCGTGTCGCGGTCAGCGGGGGCGCGGACCAGGTCGAGCAGCCAGTTCCGGGTCGCGCGCCAGGCCGGGCGGCCGAGGGCGAGGAACGCGTTCAGCGTCGGTTCGGCGAACAGTTGCGCGCCGTCGAGCATCTGCGCCGACGCGAGCGGCGCGAGGTCGATCACCTGGTCGCCGATCGCCGCCCCGACCCGCGGCTCCTCGTCCCCGTGCCGGAACACGCCGAGCGGCAGGTTCTCCGGCCCGAACGGCGAACCCTCCGGGATCTCGATCCAACTCATCACGCCTCCATCAACCCCAGGGCCTGAAGGTCCGTCCGCGGTTCGTCGATGCTGCACGAGCCGAACGACGTGAACCACCGGCGAGTGCTTGCGGCCTGGTCGTCGGACAGTTCGCGGGCCCGTGCGGCCAGTTGTTCGCCGTCGCGGCTGTCCAGCAGTTGAACGAGCTCGTCCTGCGATGCGCCGTCCAGGGAAGCCCGCGTGGCCAGCAGTACGTTGAGGAAGCCCTGGTGTTCGAAGCCCGAATCCTCCGCGGTGTGGCGGACCGCGTTGTGCAGCCCGGCGGTGCACTTGAACGGCACCTCACGGTCGAGGCACGCGGTGATGAACGAGGCCACCTGAGCGCTGGACGGGAACAGGTGCGCGTCGAGTCCGCCCGTACGGAGCTTGGCGGCGTACCCGGCGTCGGCGACCACGTCGAGCGCGCGCTCCCAGGCCCCGTCCAGACCGATCTCGACGTACGCCGTCTCCTCGTCGAGGCAGTTGTCACACGCCCGTACGACGCGCAAGGCGTTCCGCGACAGATCGTCCTCGTCCCGCAGCCTTACCTCGACCGCGGTCACCTCGACGTCCTTCGAGCGATCGCCCCAGCGCACTGCGGGCTCGATCCCGCCGGCTCCGCCGGAGATCACCACCGAGACCCGTAGCGCGCCGCCCGCACTGCGAGCGGCCTCGGCGACCTTCATCAGGTTGTCGTCGGTGCAGACGAACGGGCCGACCAGGTCGGCGGACGGCGATTGCAGGTAGGCCTGGTGGGCGGCGACCGCTTCGGCGAGCGGCAGGTTGCCGGGCGGGAACATCGACGCGTCGTCGACCAGGTGCCGGTACAGCGCGGGGACGGTTGACATGGGTCCGAGCCTAACGGATGCTTTCGGTAAGCGGACACAAGCGTTCTATTATCGTACACCGAGGCGGGAGCGATGGCGTTCTACCGGCAGGTCGGTCAAGTACCACCCAAGCGGCACACCCAGTTCCGGAAACCGGACGGCGGGCTGTACTACGAGGAGCTGATGGGGGAGGAGGGCTTCTCGTCGGACTCGTCGCTGCTGTACCACGCCGGCGTACCGTCCGCGATCGTCGACTCCCAGGTGTGGGAGCTGCCGGACCTCGCCACCACGCCCAACCATCCACTCACCCCACGGCACCTGAAGCTCCACGACCTGTTCACCGACCCGTCCAAGTCGAACGACCGGGGCGGTGGGGTGGGAAATGCGTTCAACACCGTCGAGGACCGCAGGCTCGTCCTGGGCAACGGTGACGTGCGGATCTCGTACGTCGTCGCAGCGCAGCCGTCGCCGTACTACCGCAACGGGATCGGCGACGAGTGCGTGTACGTCGAGAAGGGCTCGGCCACCGTCGAGACCGTGTTCGGCGTCCTGAACGCGGTCGAGGGCGACTACGTGATCATTCCGCGCGCGACCACGCACCGCTGGCTGCCCGGGCCCGAGGGCGTGCACGCGTACTGCATCGAGGGCAACTCGCACATCGCGCCGCCGAAGCGCTACCTGTCCCGGTACGGCCAGTTCCTCGAGCACTCGCCGTACTGCGAACGCGACCTGCACCCCACCACCGAGCCGCTCGTGGTGGAGGGGACCGACGTGGAGGTGCTCGTCAAGCACCGCGGCAACGGCGCCGGCGGGATCGTCGGGACGCGGATGACGTACGCGACGCATCCGTTCGACGTGGTCGGCTGGGACGGCTGCCTGTACCCGTACACGTTCAACGTGAGCGACTTCGAGCCGATCACCGGGCGGGTGCACCAGCCGCCGCCGGTGCACCAGGTGTTCGAGGGGTACAACTTCGTGGTCTGCAACTTCGTGCCGCGGAAGGTCGACTACCACCCGCTGTCGGTACCGGTGCCGTACTACCACTCGAACGTCGACTCCGACGAGGTGATGTTCTACTGCGGCGGCGACTACGAGGCGCGGAAGGGCTCCGGGATCGGGCTCGGCTCGATCTCGCTGCACCCCGGCGGGTACGCACACGGCCCACAGCCGTCCGCGATTGAGGCGTCCCTGGGCGCTGAGCGCTTCGAGGAACTGGCAGTGATGGTGGACACCTTCCGCCCCCTGGAACTGGGCGAGGCGGGCCGCGAGGTGGACGACGGCGTCTACGCCTGGACCTGGGCAGGCCGCCGCAAGAACTGACCCGTTGCGTCCGAAGAAGTGTGGCCTGCGGGCCGCACTTCGTCGGACGTTGTGGGATTCTTTCCCGGTGAGTGAGGACGAGCCGGACGTGCAGGTGGCGCCACGGGAGCTGGGGCAGCCGTTCGTGGTCGGGATCGACCGCGAGGCGGTGCTGCGCCGGCGGGAGGTGGTCCGGACCGTGGAACGGCGCGGCGCCTGGGTGACCGCGGCGCTCGGTGCCGTCGGCATCGTTGCCGCGGTCTACGCGCTGATCGCGTTCCCGGGGTCCGGGATGTGGCCGTTCGCGCTGCTGTTGATCCTGGCAATGATCCCGCTCGTGCTCAGCACGGTGCTCGTGTACCGCATCCAAGCCGACCGCAAGGCCTGGTACGAGGCCAACGAGCTGCCGCCGGTGGCGATGCGGATCTCGGCCAAGGGGCTCGAGCTGGCCTGCGACGGAGCGGCGTACCCGGTGGTGCTGCCGTGGCCGACCGTGCGTGGCTTCACGCAGCACAAGCTGCTCGGTCAGTACATGCTCGACATCGCCCTGGAGCGCGGCGTCGGCGCGACGACCGCGGGCGTCCGCGGCCTCGATCAGCCGTCGGTACGCAACGTGGTCCGGCCGAACCCGCTGCTCCGGCCGACCGGGATGTTCCTGATCAAGGCCCTCGATCAGCCGGTCCACGTCATCGACGAGGCCCTTCAGCACTTCTCGAACGGTACGGCCGGCGTCCGCCGCTGACCCGCTGGATCAGCAGGGCAGCGCGCGGTAGGTGTAGCCCTGCTTGCTGAGCTGGGTCAGGGTGTGGTCGAGGGCCGCGACGGTCTGCGAGCGGTTGCCGCCGCCGTCGTGCATCAAGATGATCGCGCCGGGGCGGGCGCCGGCCATGATCGCGTGCTCGATGTGCGCGATGCCGGGCTTCTCCCAGTCCTTCGTGTCCACGTCCCAGAGCACCTGACGCTGGTGGTAGGCCGCCGCAATCGCCCGGATCTTCGCCGTGGTGGCTCCCTCCGGCGGGCGCAGGCACTTCGACTTCACGCCCATCGCGATCTCCTGATGCACCTTCGCGTCGGTCAGGTGGGTCAGCGTCTTGTGGTCGTACGTGTG
>DASSDE010001085.1:0-2112 GCA_035697365.1 Kribbella sp.
TACCTGCTCGTGAAGACCGGAAAGTAGGAGACCTGCCATGCGTCTGCAGGCACAAGGCGTGCAACTCGCCTATGACCAGAAGGTCATCGCTCACGACCTGACCCTGACCATCCCCGACGGCAAGGTCAGCGTGCTGATCGGGCCCAACGGCTCCGGCAAGAGCACCGCACTGCGGGCCCTGGCCCGGCTGCTGCCGCCGTCGAAGGGCAGTGTGGTCCTCGACGGCAGATCGATCCACGACACCCCGACCAAGGAGGTGGCCCGGCTGCTCGCGATCCTGCCGCAGGTCCTGGTCACACCCGAGTCGATCTCGGTCGAGGACCTGGTGTGGTTCGGCCGGCATCCGCACCGTACGTCGCTGAAGGTGCCCAGCGAGGCCGACAAGGAGGCCGTCGAGTGGGCGATGCAGGTGACCAGTACGGCGGAGCTGCGGCATCAGCACGTGGACGAGCTGTCCGGTGGTCAACGCCAGCGGGTCTGGATCGCGCTCTGTCTGGCGCAGGGCACGGATCTGATCCTGCTCGACGAGCCCACGACGTACCTGGACGTCGCCTACCAGCTCGAGGTGCTGGACCTGCTGCATCAGCTGAACCAGGAGCAGGGCAAGACCGTCGCGATGGTGCTGCACGACTTCAACATGGCTGCCGAGTACGCCGACCACGTCTTCGTGATGAAGTCCGGTGGCCTGGTCACGCAGGGGACGCCGGAGGACGTGTTCACCTGCGACATCATCCGGGACGTCTTCGGGGTGGAGTCCAAGGTTGTGCCGCACCCGGTGAGTGGTAAACCGATGTGTATCCCCTTGCGCGCGGGTCTCCGGGCCCAGCTCGCAGTGGCAACCGGATAGGAGTACTGCATGACGTTCAGCCCCGCGGAAGCCGCCGAGCGGTCGGAACGGGTCGCACCGAAGCTCCGCGAGCACCTGCCGCCCACGCCGTTGGTCCGGTACGGCGCGTTCAGTGACGAGCTCGGCGCGGACGTGCTGGTGAAGAGCGAGCACCTGCAGCGCACCGGTTCGTTCAAGGCCCGCGGTTCGATGGCGAAGATCCTGACGCTGACCGACGAGCAGCGGGAGGCCGGTGTGGTGACCGCCTCGACCGGGAACCACGGACTCGGGGTCGGGAACGCGCTCGCGACGCTCGGTGGGCGCGGCATCGTCTACCTGCCGGAGAACGCGTCGCCGAGCAAGGTCGCCGCATTGCGCCGGCTCGGTCTGGAGATCCGGGCCGAGGGCAATGATTCCGGCGTCCTCGAACCGAAGGCGCGGGCGTACGCCGCCGAGCACGGCCTCACCTATGTACCGCCGTACAACGACCCGGACATCATCGCCGGGCAGGGCACGGTCGCGGTGGAGATCCTCGAGCAGTTGGCCGGCTCGCGGCTCGACGCGGTGGTGGTCGCGGTCGGTGGCGGCGGACTGATCAGCGGCGTCGCGTCCGTACTCAAGAAGCACTTGCCCGGGATCCGGGTGTACGGCGCCTCGCCGGTGCGCGACGACGCGATGGCCGCCTCGGTACGGGCCGGGAAGATCGTCCTGGTCGACGCCCAGGAGACCTTGTCCGACGGTACGGCGGGCAGCGTCGAGGCGGGCAGTATCACCTTCGAGCTCTGTCGTGAACTGGTCGACGACTGGGTGCTGGTCAGCGAGGATGCGATCAGCGCCGCGCTGCGGACAGTGATCGACACCGAGCACCAGCTGATCGAGGGTTCGGCGGCGATGGCGTTCGCTGCCGTCCGGGCACGGCGGGACGAGCTGGAGGGCAAGCGAGTCGCCGTTGTGTCGTGTGGAGGCAACATCTCCGCGAGCACGCTGGTCGTCGCCCTGGCCTGACCCGCCCGCAAGCCGAAGTACCCGAGGTCCCTCCACCTCGGGTGCTTCGGCATGCCCGCGTTCGGGCGTCTCAGCCGTACGGGCTGTGTCATTGACATGCTCAGAATTGTGTAACTATCGTTTCGTGCAGCATGTGTTTCAACTGAGCGAGGGAAGTGAGAGATGGACGCGGCAACGTGGGGGCTGGTCATCGCGACGTTCGTCGCGTGTTTCGTGGAGATGGTGGAAGCGACCACCATCGTGATGGCGATGGGCTACACCCGCGGCTGGCGGTCGGCGCT
>DASSDE010001086.1:0-2031 GCA_035697365.1 Kribbella sp.
CGCTCGTTGCCGTACTTCTCGACGATCTCGCCGAGCTCGTCCTTGACGATCGTGCGCTGCCGCTCCGGGCTGGCCAGGATGTCCTCGAGGTCGGCGATGATCGCCTCGAGCTCCTGCAACCGCTCGATGATCTTCTGCCGCTCCAGGGCAGCCAGCCGGCGCAGCTGCATGTCCAGGATCGCCTGCGCCTGGATCTCGTCGATGTCGAGCAGCTGCATCAAGCCGGTGCGCGCCTCGTCGACGTCGGGGCTGCGCCGGATCAGCGCGATCACCTCGTCGAGGGCGTCCAGCGCCTTCACGTACCCGCGGTAGATGTGGGCGTTCTTCTCGGCCTCACGCAGACGGAACCGGGTCCGCCGCTGGATGACCTCGATCTGGTGGTCGATCCAGTGGCTGATGAACAGGTCCACGCTGAGCGTGCGCGGGACGCCGTCGACGAGCGCCAGCATGTTGCACCCGAAGGTGTCCTGCAGCGGGGTGTGCTTGTAGAGGTTGTTCAGTACGACGCGCGGCTGGGCGTCCCGCTTCAGCACGATGACGAGCCGCTGCCCGGTCCGCGACGAGCTGTCGTCACGGATGTCCGCGATTCCGGTCATCTTGCCGGTGTTCACCAGGTCGGCGATCTTGAGCGCCAGGTTGTCCGGGTTCACCATGTACGGCAGCTCGGTGACGACCAGGCTGGTACGGCCCTTGGCGTCCTCCTCGATGTCGACGACCGCGCGCATCGTGACCGAACCACGACCGGTGCGGTACGCGTCGTCGATGCCCTTGTAGCCGACGATCAGCGCGCCGTTCGGGAAGTCCGGGCCCTTGATGTGCTGCAGGCAGGCGTCGAGCAGCTCCTCGCGGGTCGCGTCCGGGTGCTCCAGCGCCCAGTCGACCGCGGCCGCGACCTCGCGCAGGTTGTGCGGCGGGATGTTGGTCGCCATGCCGACCGCGATGCCGGACGAGCCGTTCACCAGCAGGTTCGGGAAGCGAGCCGGCAGGATCACCGGCTCCTGTGACTTGCCGTCGTAGTTCGGACGGAAGTCGACCGTGTCCTGGTCGATGTCCCGGACCATCTCCATCGCCAGCGGCGCCATCCGGCACTCGGTGTACCGCATCGCGGCCGCCGGGTCGTTACCGGGCGAGCCGAAGTTGCCCTGGCCCTGGATCAGCGGCGCACGCATCACCCACGGCTGCGCGAGCCGGACCAAGGTGTCGTAGATCGCCGAGTCGCCGTGCGGGTGGTACTGACCCATGACGTCACCGACGACACGGGAGCACTTGTTGAAGCCACGGTCCGGCCGGTAGCCGCCGTCGTACATCGCGTAGAGGATCCGGCGGTGCACCGGCTTCAGGCCGTCGCGGACCTCGGGCAGCGCGCGGCCGACGATCACGGCCATCGCGTAGTCGAGGTACGACTGCTGCATCTCGGTCTGCAGGTCGAGCGGCTCGACCCGGTCGTGGCCCGGCGAGGTGGGGGTCTCGGTCATAGAAGAATCCCGTTCAAAAAATCAGTACGTCGGTGAGCAGCGAAGATCAGATGTCGAGGCGGTGCTAGATATCAAGAAACCGGACGTCCTTGGCGTTGCGCTGAATGAAGCTGCGCCGCGCCTCGATGTCGTCGCCCATCAGCGTCTGGAACGTCTCGTCGGCCCGGATCGCGTCGTCCAGCGTGATCTGCAGCAGCACCCGGTTGGCGGGGTCCATCGTGGTGTCCCACAGCTCGTTCGCGTTCATCTCGCCCAGACCCTTGTAGCGCTGGATCGGGTTCTCCTTGGGGAGCTTCTTGCCGGCCTCGGCGCCCGCCTCGAGCAGGCCGTCACGCTCGCGGTCGGTGTAGGCCAGCTCGTCCGGCTGGTTGCTCCAGCGGATCTTGTACAGCGGCGGCTGCGCGGCGTACACGTGACCGCGCTCGATCAGCGGCCGCATGAAACGGAACAGCAGCGTCAGCAGCAGGGTCCGGATGTGCTGGCCGTCGACATCGGCGTCGGCCATGATCACGATCTTGTGGTACCGCAGCTTCTCCTCGTCGAAGTCCTCGTGGAT
>DASSDE010001087.1:0-3523 GCA_035697365.1 Kribbella sp.
CCGCTGGCCTGCTCGAGTACGACCCGGCGCTTCTTGTGGGCGTTGACTGCCCGCTTCACGCGTGCCATGAGGTGTTACTCCTTGTATTTCTGCGCCACGGACCGCAAGGCCCACAGCGGGGGATGTTCGGGGGGAGGGGCTCAGATGCCGAGAAGCTTCTTGGCCTTCTTCACGTACGCCGGGGCGACCTCGACGGTGCCGGACAGCCGGCGCTTGCGCTTTGAGGACTTCGCCTCGGCGAGGTGGCGGACACCCGTCTGCTCACGACGGATCTTGCCCGACCCGGTGACCCGGACCCGCTTCTTCATCCCCGAGTGGGTCTTCATCTTCGGCATGGCAGTTCTGCTCCTGAGTTCTTCTTCGTTGACTCGATCGGTGCGACAGGCTCCGGCCACAGGTCGTTCACCTGGCGGCCGGAGCGGTTCGTCACTCCGGGTCGAGGTTGTCGGCCGGACCCTTCGGCTTCTTGGTAGCACCGGCGGCGCGCTCGGCCTCGTGGGCCTGGGCCTGCTCGGCGCGAACGTCGCGCTCTGCCTGCTCCTCGGCCTCCCGCTCGGCCTTCCGCTGCGCCTTCTCGGCTTCCACGTCCACGCGCGCTTCGGACTTCTTCTTGTGCGGTCCGAGCACCATGATCATGTTCCGGCCGTCCTGACGCGGCGAGGACTCGACGAAGCCGAGCTCGTTCACGTCCTCGGCCAGCCGCTGCAGCAACCGGAACCCGAGCTCGGGCCGGGACTGCTCACGTCCGCGGAACATGATGGTGATCTTGACCTTGTCCCCGGCCTTCAGGAACCGCACCACGTGACCCTTCTTGGTCTCGTAGTCGTGCGGGTCGATCTTCGGCCGCAGCTTCATCTCTTTGATGATGGTGTTGGTCTGGTTCCGGCGGGACTCGCGCGCCTTCTGCGCGGTCTCGTACTTGTACTTGCCGAAATCCATCAACTTGCAGACCGGAGGCCGGGCAGTTGCGGCGACCTCGACCAGGTCGAGATCGGCTTCCTGGGCCAGCCGAAGTGCGTCTTCGATCCGGACGATGCCAACCTGCTCACCGTTCGGTCCGACCAGTCGCACCTCGGGAACGCGGATGCGCTCGTTGACGCGCAAATCAGTGGTGATGGGTCCTCCTGGGTTGAACTAGTACTGGATGCCACCTCGCGATCACCGCAGGCCCCCTCCGGTACAACCACCCCGGAAAAACACGAAGGCCCTCGTGCGATCACACGAAGGCCCAATTCCCAGCGGTACGACGTCCCAACCTGTGAGGAAAGGTACGCCGTACGTTGACCGGGACCCGCCGACTGTTCATCGACTGGGTGGGAGGTGGCCCTCCGCTTAGACTTGAACCGTTGCCGTCCCTTGACTATTCCAGTCAGGGGTCACCAACGGACCAGGTCGGTCGCCATGTAAGAGTAGCAGCATGACCGACGCAGATGCCACTCCGCAGCCCGACCCCCTCGCGACCGCTTCCCGCGACATCGCCGAGGTTCCGGCGGTGGAGATCATCTCCACCGCGGCACTTCACCTGATGAGCGCGGCCGCGGTCAACCTGGGACTGGCCGCCGACCTCCCCGAGCACAAGGACCTCGACGAGGCCCGCTCGCTGATCGACTCGCTGGCCGGCCTGATGGACGCCGCCGCACCCTCCCTCGGTCACCACCACGCCGCCCCACTGAAGGACGGCCTGCGCTCCCTCCAGTTGGCGTTCCGGGAGGCCAGCACGATCCAGGACGAGCCGGGTCAGGCTCCCGGCGAGAAGTACACCGGCGCCGTCTACCCCGCGGCGAGCAAGTAGTCCGAGCGGGTCCTGCGGCTCCGGATCCGTTCGAGCGGCGCGAACGCGAGCCAGCAGACGACCGTCGGCAGGAAGTGAATCAGCAGGATCGCGGTGGTGGCGGCATGGAACCCGAGGAAGAACAGGGCTCCGAACAGCTGCCACCGCCCCTTCAGCCAGAGGATCACCGGCGAGCAGAACTCGGCCACGATCCCGACCCACTGCATCACGTGCAACAGCCACGGATGCTGCAGCAGCCACTCCCCGACCGGATGCGGCCGCCGCACGATCGCCCAGGTCAGTACGGCGCTGCTCGGCCAGGCGAGCGTCCAGTGCCCGCTCCGCAGTTTGGCGAGGGCGGACAGGAAGTACGTCGCGATCACGCACAGCTGGATACACCGGATCGCCCAGCCGGCGGCGTCCGACCGGGTCTGGTCGGCGTACGACGCGAGGCCCCGTCGGCCGGCCGGGACCGTTGGCAGGACCCACAGTGCGATCACCAGCGCGAGGTGGTCGTGGTCGACCTTGCCGTCACTCATCCCGATCAGCACCCACCACGTGAAGGCCGGTGCCACGATCCAGCCGGCCACCCGCGGCAAGTAGTTCGTCGCGCCGAGCAGACAGGCCGCGATCAGGACGACGTACAGGGTGGTCGTGTTCGCGACCGTCGGCTTCGGGAGGTCGAAGAGCCGGGCGAGGAGCAGCGGCTGGTAGAGCCCCGGGTGCTGTCCCTTCAGCAAGGTGTCGCGGACGAACGCGTGCATGTCGAGGATCACGAACAAGTACAGGACCGTCCGCAGCCAAGCGATCCGTCCCAGCGCGATCGACGGCGTGAACCAGTTCATGGGCGCACCTTCCAGCTGGTCAGGACTCGTGGGACAGGTGGCCCGGACACGCGTCCGCCGACCAGCGTCGTGGTGTCCTGGATCAGCTCGAGGTCGACGTACTTCGGCTTGTCCGGGTGCTTGCGCGCCCAGCCGTCCGCGACCTGCTGCAGCAGGGACGGATCCTTGACGATCTCCCCCGCGCGGGCCTCGATCTCGGCGCGCGCGACGCCGGCGCCTTCGATGTTCAGCGGTACGTCGACCGTCGTACCGTCGTCCGTGAGCGCGCTGATCCGGGTGAAGACGATCGACTCGTCGTCGGCGACCACCATCGAGTACTGCGACATCGGGCCGAACGGCCACAGGTCGTCGCTGCCCCGTACCGACCCGTTGACGAGCAACACGATCCCGATCACCGCGACCGCTGCCCGCACCCAACGGCCGGGACGTCCCAGCCTGCGTTCAGTCGGCACGACGCACCATCTCCAGGCGAGAACGAGTCACCACGTAAGGCACCACGCCGGCGAAGATCGGCACCAGTACGGCGATGCCGGCGATCACCGCCCAGGGCACGACGACAGTCGGCGAACCGACGACGGTGTGCGCGGTGAACCCGTACAGGGCACCGACCACCAACCCGAGCACGCAGCCCAACTGGCCGAGGAACCATCCTTGGGCGGCCGCGAGCGCGCGCCGCAGACGCGGCGGCGCGCCGACCGCGGCGAGGGTTGCGAAGTCCGCGCGTCCTTCGGACATCGACAGCGCGACCGACATCGCGACACCGAGCAACGTCGCGGTCGCCCCCAGAACCAGCAGGCCGATGGACGCCTTCCGCACCGGACTCTGATACCCGTGCTCGACCTTCAGTTCATCCTCATGGCCGAGCAGCTTCGCCACCGCTGCCAACTGGGCAGCACTGGGCTGCTCG
>DASSDE010001088.1:0-6481 GCA_035697365.1 Kribbella sp.
CCTGGCCATCGATCGGGTTCCACTCGGGACGGTCGCGGCGGCCGAATTCGCGCCGGTAATCGTGCTGGCGGCGATCGCGGTCCGCAGTCTGCGGAACGTCCTCGCGCTGATCCTCGCCGTCGCCGGCGTGTACCTCCTGACCGATATCCGCCTCTCACACGACTGGATCGGCCTGCTGTGCACCGCACTCAACGCGCTGCTGTTCGCGGCGTACGTCGTCCTCGGCCACCGGGTGTCGCGCGCGGCCGGACTCCGGCGCATCGACGGTCTTGCGCTGGCGATGGGCACGGCGACGGTGCTCGCGCTACCTGTCGGCGCGTGGGCGGCCGTTCCGGCGTTCCGGGACGTGCGGTTGCTGGCCGCCGCGGTGGGCGTCGGGTTGTGTTCGTCGGTGATTCCGTACGTCGCGGATCAGCTCGCGATGGCGCGGCTGAAGCGGTCGACGTTTGCGCTGATGCTGGCGTTGCTGCCCGCCACGGCGACGGTGATCGGTGCCGTCGTCCTGCGGCAGATCCCGCAGGTTGCCGAATTGGTAGCGGTGGCGATCATCGTCGTCGCGGTCGGGCTGCATCGCGAGGCTAACAAGCGGTGCCTGGCGTCCCCATCGCCCGTACCGACAGGTCCTGCCAGTCCTCCCAGGTTTTCAGGCGCTCGGCGTACACCTGCTGCATCATCGGGAACCCCTCGGTGCCGAAGAAGATCCGCAGCGGCGGATTGGGGGTGTCGGCGAGCTCGAGGATCGCCTGCCCGGCGGCCGCCGGATCGCCGAAGTCGGCGGTGGCCAGATGCGTCGCCAGCGCTGCGCGGACGTCGTCGTACAACGGGTTCGGCGTGGACCGCACACCGCCGGTGACGCCATCGGTCGCGTAGCCGCCGGGCTCGAGCATCGTGACCTTGACACCGAAGGGCGCGGCCTCCGCGGCGAGTGCCTCGCTGAGCCCTTCGAAGGCGCACTTGGACGCGCAGTACGCCCCGCCGAGCGGTAGCCCCGTCAGGCCGGCTACCGACGACACCTGGATGATCCGGCCGTCGCCCTGCGCACGCAGGTACGGCAGCGCGGCCTGGACGACCCAGAGCGGGCCGAAGAAGTTCGTCTCGAACTGGTCGCGGACGTTCGTCTCGTCGAGCTCCTCGACCGCGCCGGTCAGCCCGTACCCGGCGTTGTTGACGATCACGTCGAGGCGGCCGAAGTGCGCGTGTGCCTGCTCCACGGCCTGGAAGACCGCCGCCTTGTCGGTCACGTCCACGACCAGCGGCAGGACGGCGTCCCCGTACTGTTCGGTCAACTCGGCAAGGCTCTTGCGGGCGGTCGCGGCGACCCGGTCGCCACGGGACAGGGCAGCCTCGACGAACGCGCGGCCGAGGCCCCGGGACGATCCGGTGACGAACCAGACCTTGCCTTCACCGGCGCTCATGCGGGCCGCACGTTGTGGTTGCTCGCGAACACGTTTTCCGGGTCATACTCGCGCTTCACGGCCGCGAGTCGCTCGTACGTCCGGGCCGGATACACCGCGGCGACATCGGCGTCCTCGGCGTCGGACAGGAAGTTCGCGTACGCGCCGTTGGTGTGCGGGGTCAGCCGATCCCACAGCTCCTGGTTGGCCGGTCGCGTCGCCGCGATCACCGGCGGCGGGCCGATCACGGAGAGCGCGAACATCAACTCGGCCTGCCGGTACGCGTACGCGGTCGCGTCGTCGGCGATCTCGGCGACCGCTCCGCCGACACTGCGGATCGCGATGATCGGCGAGCCTTGCGACGTACCCGCCTCGGCGAGGATGCGCAGTACCTCGGGCACGGAATCCTTGTCGACAAAGGCACTTCGCGTCACCAGCTGGATGCCTGGCGGCGGGATGGCGCCGTCCACGAGCACCTCGGCGTACGGCGTCAGCGCGACGTCGTCGGCGAGCACGGTACCGAGCGCACGGATCGGGTCGATCGCCTGGGCCGCGAGCTCCGCGTCATCCCCGTCGTAGGCGAGTTCGATCTGCAGCGGCGCCTCGGGCCCGCCGAGGAACGGGTTCGCGAACGACGCGATCGCGCTCAGCCCGGTCGGCGCGGACCGCAGGTAGTCCGCCCAGGCCGGCAGCACGTCCGCGATCTCGGCGGCCGGAAACAGGATCTTTCCGAAGAAGATGTCGGTGGTCGGATGCGCCGCGAAGTCGAACGCGGTCACGATCCCGAAGTTTCCGCCGCCGCCACGGATCGCCCAGAACAGCTCGGCGTTCTCATCCGCCGATGCACGAAGAACGTCACCCGCTGCGGTCACGACCTGCACAGCAACCAGCTGGTCCAACGCCAGGCCGTACTTGCGGACCTTCCACCCCATGCCGCCGGTCAGCGTCAGCCCGGCGACGCCGACGCTCTTGGTGTCGCCCGACGAGATCGCCAGATTGTGCGGCTGGAGCGCCGTGGCGACCTGCCCCCAGGTTGCGCCGCCGCCGACCCGCACCAAGTGCTTGTCCTTGTCGATGACGTCGATCCCTGCCAGGCCGGCCAGGTCGATCACCAGACCACCGTCGTTCGTGCCGAACGCGGCGAACGAGTGCCCACCACCGCGCACCGCGAGCGGCAGTCCGCTCGCTGCCGCGTACCGGACGGCCGCCTGTACGTCTTCGACGCCGGCGGGTCTGATGACGTAGGCCGGAGTGCCGCCGGCCAGCACGGTCCGGCTCGCCGCGTCGTACCCGGGATCGTCGGGTCCGACGATCTCACCACCAAATCCTTCGATCACTGCGCTCATGACGTTCCTTCGTGTTTGTCCGCTTCGAACAAACACCTGACGACCGCCACCCACACCCTGTGACGTGAACAACCGCACATCACAAACCAGAGGGCTATTTCGTCTGGGCGTCCGTCTTCTGTGAGAACGCACACCGCCAGCCGGCCGGCGTCTCGACCCAGACCTGGCTGATCCACTCCTCCGCGGAGTACGGATTGCCCTCCCAGGAACCCGTGCTCGCCTTGAGAGCCGTCAGGACGACCACGTCCCCGATCCGGGCCAGGCGTTCCCCGCCGACCACGCGCATGCTGTGATGCGCGAGCCGGCCTGGTCCGCGTCGTTGCCGACGATGATCCGGTCCCACTCGGCTGAAGCCGCCCGCACCTGCTCCTCGATCGTCATCGGCTCATCCTGAACTACCGCAGGCGATCGCTGCCAGGGTCGTCGCCGCCGCGCGTGAACCGCCGGTAAACCCGGAGGGGTACAGCTCTCGTCGAGGTCAGAAGTTGCCGCATTCCGCGGTGGTTGCGGCCGTGGCCTGGGCCGCCGCGAAGAAGTCGTCGATCAGCGGTGACGTGCGTGCGGCGGCTGCGGCGAGGGACACCTGAGCAGGCGCAAGCTCCGGGACCGGTACGTAGCTGATGTCCGGACGCGAGTAGAACGTCGTCTCCGAACGCCCCACGAACGAGATGCCCCGGCCGGCTGCGACGTGCTCGAGCTTCTCCTCGATCCCGCGCACACGCAGGCCCGAATCGGGATGTGGCCGCCTGGTGGGCTGTGTGCTCGGGTCGGCATGCCAGACCAGGGGTTCACCCGCCAGGTCGGATTCGTCCAGCTCTTGTTTGCCGGCCAACGGGTGGGACGCGGGCAGCACGACCAGGAGCGGCTCGGTGTAGAGCGGCGTCACCCGCAGACCGGTCTCGTCGATCGGCAGTCGCACGTAGCCGACGTCGACGCGGCCGTCGAGCAGCATCAGGGCCTGGTCGTCCCACTCCATCCGCTGCACGTCCAAGACCACGTCCGGGTGTTGCTTCTCGAACGCCTGCGCTGCCGGGATGACCGGGATGCCGGCCCGGAAGCCGACCACGAGCCGCCGGCTCCCACGAGCAGCAACGGACACCCGGCTGCGCACCGCGCGCGTCGAGGCCAAGAGCGGGCCTGCGTCGTCCAGCAGTTGCCGGCCGGCGTCCGTCAGCTCCACGCCGTGGCGATCCCTGGTGAACAGGGCAGCGCCGAGATCATGCTCCAGCGCGCGGATCTGGCGACTCAGCACCGGCTGCGCGATGTGCAGCTCCTCGGCGGCCCGGCCGAAATGCAACTGCTCGGCCACGGCGACGAAGTAGCGCAGCTTGCGCAGATCCAGATCCATGGCGCCTCCCGGCCTGGTGATGCCTCGACGGTATCACCACGGTCGAAAGAGGTCTTGGACACGGACTCGGGCCGGTGGCAGCCTCGAAACGTACCGAATGAAATATCAACTACATCGGCTGGGTGGGCGCTTCTACTCAGCTCCGGAAAGCAGGCAGACCATGAGTAGCATCAGCATCATCGGCTCGGGCAACATGGCCCGCGCCCTGGCCACCCGGGCTCTTGCGGGTGGCAACACGGTCGAGATCATCGGCCGCGACCAGGCCAAGGCCAAGGAGTTGGCCGCCACGCTCGACGGCGCGACTGTCGGGACATTCGGCGTCGCACCGGTCGGCGACATCGTGATCCTCGCCGTGCTGTGGGACGGTGCCGTGCCGGCGGTCGGCGCGTTCGGGGACGCACTCCGCGGCAAGGTCATCATCGACATCACGAACCCGGTTTCCCCCGATCTCCAGGGTCTTGTCACCCCCGAAGGCAGCTCCGGCGCGCAGGAGATCGCCAAGGCCGCCCCGGCCGACGCGCACGTGGTGAAGGCGTTCAACACCCTCTTCTCGCACGTGCTGGCCGGTGGCAGCGGGCTGGACGTGTTCATCGCCGGTGACGACGCACAGGCGAAGGCGCAGGTGTCGGCGTTCATCGAGAGCCTGGGCATGCGCGCCCTGGACACCGGGAAGCTGCCGTTGGCGCGCGCCCTGGAGAACGCCGGTCTGCTGGAGATCGGCCTGGTCGCCAACTCCTTCAACCACACGAACTTCTCCCTCGGCGCCAACGACCTGAGCTGAGCAACCGACACCACTCACAAGGACGAATCGCATGCATGTCTTCGTCACTGGCGGAACCGGCCACTCCGGTTCGTACATCGTCCCCGAACTGATCGCCGCCGGGCATGAGGTCACCGGCTTGGCGCGATCGGACAACGCCGCCGCAACACTGTCCGCACTCGGCGCGAAGGTGCGCCGCGGCGAGCTCGAGGACCTCGACGGGCTGAAGGAGGCGGCCGCGGAGTCCGACGGCGTCATCCACGTCGCGCATCGGCAGGACCTCCTTCCGTCCGGCGGGATCCACGCCGTGGCTGCGGCGGAGGTCCCGATCATGCTCGCGTACGGCGAGGCTCTGGCGGGAACGGGAAAGCCGCTCGTCGCAGCGGGGAGCATCGGGTCGCCAGGAAACCTCGGTCGGCCGGCCACCGAGGACGACCCGGCGCTCCCCGTCGGCGAGGAACACAAGGGCACCCTGCGGGCTCGCAACGTTGTGGAGACCGCAGTGATCGGCCTCGCCGAGCAGGGCGTGCGGTCCTCGATCGTACGGATCGCCAACATCGCCCACAGCACGACCGATCGCGCCGGCTTCCTCGTGCGGCTGATCGCGCTCGCGAAGGAAAACGGTTTCGTGGGCTACCCCGGCGACGGCACGAACGTGTGGAACGCCGTCCACGCACGCGATGCCGCCTCCTTGTTCCGGTTGGCACTGGAGAAGGGGGCGGCAGGCAACTACTGGCACGCGGTGGCGGACGGGGCGATCCCGCTCCGCGAGCTGGCCGAGGCCATCGGGAGCCGGTTGCGCCTGCCGGTCGCGAGCGTTCCGACGGATGAACTGATGATCCCGGGGTACTTCGGGTTCCTGGCGAACATCGTCACCCAGAGCTACCCGGCGTCCAATCTCATCAGCCGCCGGACCCTCGGCTGGGAACCCACGCAGCCCGGTCTGCTCGCGGGTCTGGACAACGGGCACTACTTCTCTGCCAGCTGACGACAGGGGTCCGTGGATACTGGCCTGATGTTCTTCCGGTTCGCGGTCGGGGCGCTCGAGTGCGTCGTGGTGAGTGACGGTCAGCCCGGGCCGCCGTGGGAGCCGGCGCTGGAGGACTACTTCCCGGCGGTGCCTGGCGACGTACTGCGGGACGCTTGTCACGGACGCTCGACGCTGACGTGCGGGTACAACTGCCTGTTCGTCAGCACGCCGGACGGGATGGCGGTGGTCGACACCGGGCTCGGGGCGAGCTTCCTCGGGTACGGCGAGTACATCGAACCGTTGGTCGGGCAGCTCGAAAGCGGGATGACCAGTGCCGGGTTGTCCCGCTCGGAGCTGGCCGCGGTGGTGTTCACGCACCTGCACCAGGACCATTCGCGCGGGGCGATCTGGTCCGGCGACGTCAGGTTCCCGGTGGCGGCCGCGTTCGCGCATGCGTCGGAGGTCGCGTTCTGGTCGGGGTCCGTCGATCTTCCGTCAGCGCAGCCGCATCTCGAGGCCGCCCGCGAGACGATCCGGCTGTATGGCGAGAAGCTGCGACCGTTCGAGTACGACGCCGAGATCCTGCCCGGCGTACGCGCCCTCGCCGCGCCTGGTCACACGCCCGGCCACTCGGCGATCATGCTGCAGTCGCGGGGCGAGCGT
>DASSDE010001089.1:0-2269 GCA_035697365.1 Kribbella sp.
AGCGCCAGCGAACCGGCCGTCGTGGGCAGGTCGGCGGTGTCGATGTTGTCCTTCACCAGCACCGGTACGCCGTGCAGCGGGCCGCGGACACGACCCTCGTCACGCTCGGTGTCGAGGCGAGCGGCCTGGGTGAGCGCGTCCGCGTTCGGTGTACAGATGGCGTTGACCATCGGGTCCACCTCGCGAGCCCGCCCCTGCAACTCCTCCACCAGCGCGGCTGCTCTGAATTCCTTCCCCACCCCACCACCCCGGTCAGATCTGGATTCCGTCCCCGCCTCACCGCCGCGGTCAGGCCGGCTTGAGCTCACGTTCACGATCCTGCCAGAGTTGAACCGGTCCGGCTGCCGAGTCAGCGACACGCTTCGTGTCGGTCCTCGGTGAATGACATTGCTGTTGTTCAACACGTACAGTGGCTGGCGGACGGACGATCACCGACCGCACAGGAGTCAGCAGCAGATGGACAGCGCCAACGCCAGCTCTTCCGGCCCCGCCGAAGCTGCGCTGCCGGCCGTCGACGGGCTCTCCGAGCGTGACGGGCAGATCCTTGCCTTCGAGCGGCACTGGTGGAAGTACGCCGGCGCCAAGGAGCAGGCGATCCGCGACCAGTTCCAGATGTCCGCGACCCGGTACTACCAGGTCCTGAACGCGCTCATCGACCGGCCCGAGGCGCTCGCGCACGACCCACTGCTGGTCAAGCGTCTGCGCCGCCTTCGCGCGGCCCGCCAACGCGCCCGCTCCGCACGCCGACTGGGCATCGAGGTCTGACCATGTCCCGGCGCCCGAGGGCGTTCCTTACTGCCCCACGTCCGCGGGGTGAGCAGGGACAGGTGCTCTCGTCCCTCGTCGCGGTGGCCGCTGTGGTGGCGATCGTGGCCGGCCTGCTGGTGCTGTTCGGGACCCGCGGGCACGACAGCGCGGCCGACGAGAAGCCGGCCGCAGCGACGTCCCCGTCTACGAAGCCTTCGTCGGGGCCGTCGACCGTGGGGGCCAGCATCCCGCGGCCGACCGAGAAGCCTTCCGAGAAGCCGACCGAGCAGCCGCCCAGCGAGACACCGCCGCCGGAGCCGACCGAGCAGCCGACCAAGGCCCCGTCGAGCACCGAGCCGACGCAGCCACCCAAGACGAGTGAGACCACGGACCGTCCGACGCAACCGGTGACGATCCCGGTGGAAGAACGCCCGGCGATCGAGGTCTACAACAACACCGCACGCAAGGGCCTCGCTGACACAGTTGCGGGCCGGGCGCGGCAGGCCGGCTGGACCGTCGCCGGATCGCCGGACAACTGGCACGGCAAGATCGCGGAGAGCACGGTGTACTACCCGCCGGGCATGCTCGACGCCGCGAACCAGCTCGCCCACGACATCGGTGTCGGCCGCACCAAGGGCGCACTCGACAACATGAAGAAGGATCGCCTGACCGTGATCCTGACCACGGACTACGCGGGATGAACAGTCCGGTCATCGAGACCGACGCAGGACACGAAGGCTGGAACGCCATCGTGTCCGACCCCGCCTCCGCGGTGATCTCGTCGGACTTCGACGGCGTACTGTCCCCGCTGGTCGAGGACCCCGCCCGGTCCCGTCCGGTCGAGGGTGCCCTGGACGCGCTGGCCCGGCTGGCCACGTCTGTGAACCAGGTCGCGATTGTCACGGGCCGGCCCGCACTGGTCGCGACCGAGCTGTCCGGCGTCAGCGGGCACCCCGGCCTCGGGCGTCTCGTCGTGCTCGGGCACTACGGCCTGGAGCGGTGGGAAGCGTCGACCGGCAAGGTGACAAGTGCCCCGGTTCCGGAGGGTGTCGCGACGGCCCGGGACCGGTTGCCGGGTCTGCTCCAGGAGGCCGGCGTACCGGATGCGTTCGTGGAGGACAAGGGCAGCTCGCTGGCCGTACACACCCGTCGGCTGGAGGACCCGGCCGGCGCGTTCGCGCTGCTCCGCGGGCCGTTGACCGCGCTGGCCGCGGAGACCGAGCTGCGGCTGGAGCCCGGCAACCTGGTGCTCGAGCTGCGACCGCCCGGCATCGACAAGGGGGTCGCGATCAGCCGCCTGCTCGGGTCGACCGGCGCGCGTTCGATCCTGTACGCCGGCGACGACCTGGGCGATCTGGCCGCGTTCCGGGCGATCCAGGCACAGCGTGCCGCCGGGCTGGCCGCCGTACTGCTGGCGACCCGGTCGTCGAACGCGACCGAGCTGATCGACGCCGCGGACGTCGTGGTCGACGACCCGAGCGGCGTGGTGACCGTCCTCACGGCCCTTTCGGACGCGATCGCA
>DASSDE010001090.1:0-3039 GCA_035697365.1 Kribbella sp.
ACCGAACGAGTCTGGAGGACCCGATGAGCACAGCAGCTGTAGCGGCCGACACTCCGGCCCCGCGCCGCTCGATCAAGGGCGCGTCGCGGACGGCGACTGCGCACCTCAAGGTGGTTCCTGCCGTCCGGGCGACGCCGTCCGCAGCTCCGGCCGCTCCGGCCGTGGTCCGGGCGCGGCGGCAGCGGATCGAGGGCGTGACCACCGACCGGATGCCGGTGCGTGGCTGCTCCGGCGAATCGGTCGGCGACCGTGTCCAGGAGCAGGCCGAGCCGGCCGCGCTCCGGCTGACGCGCCGCGGGCGGATGATGCTGACCGCGGTGTCGGTCGTGGTGTTCGGCGCCGCGATCGTCGTCCTCGGCCTGCGGGTCAGCGGGGTCCTCGAGCCCGGCCCGCGCTTCACTCACACCGTGCCGGTCCAGGTTGCTCCCGGTCAGACGCTCTGGTCCATCGCCCAGTCGACGAACCCCGGTCAGGATCCGGCGATCGTCGTCGAGAAGATCGCCGACCTGAACAAGCTGGCGAGTCCGGCCGACATCAACCCCGGCCAGACCCTCCGGATCCCGGTCGTCGGCTGATCAGCCCCGCGCCGCGCGCCACTCGTCGTCGAGCAGCGCGTAGACGTACTGGTTCGTCCATTCGCCCTTGAAGTGCAGGGCGTGCAGGTGATGGGCCTCGCGCCGCATCCCGAGCCGCTCGAGCAGCTTGGCCGAGGCAGTGTTCTGGTCGGCCAGCACCGCGACGATCCGATGCAACCCAAGGTCATCGAAGCCGAGCCGTAGCGTCTCCCGCGCGGCCTCCGCAGCCAGTCCCTTGCCGTGGTACGCCGAGTGCAGCGCGAAGCCGATTTCGCCTTGCCGATCCGACTCGCTCTCCCACTTGAGCAGGACCTCGCCGATGACCGTCTCGGTCTCACGGAGTTCGACCGCCAGCACCAGCCACTGACCGGCCTCGGTCAACTCGCCCTGGGTCAGCTTCTTCTCCAGCGCG
This sequence comes from Kribbella sp., assembly GCA_035697365.1. Lineage (GTDB taxonomy): Bacteria > Actinomycetota > Actinomycetes > Propionibacteriales > Kribbellaceae > Kribbella. The sequence continues at coordinate 988 of DASSDE010001090.1, forward strand.
GCCTTCGTCTGCTCGCGGTCCCGGACCGGCCACGGGGTGTACCGCACGACCTCGGGCAGCGAATGGAAGGCAAACAGGTCGTCCAGGTCGTCCATCCGATGCGGCCGCAGCTCCAGCCGCTCGGTCAGCACGGGGTATGCGGGTCGGAATCCAGTCACGGTGTCATCCTCGTCTATGCTGTCTAATGACGTTAGACATTACCCGTGAGCAAGCCGCTCGGACAAACGAGAATCCCTGTGACCACACGCGACCGTTCCTCCCATACGGCAGCAGGCATCACGATCGCCGCGATCGTCGACGCCGCCTTGGCCGTCATCCGTGCCGACGGCGTCGGCGGCCTCACGATGCGCGCGGTCGCCGAGCGCCTGCACGTCCGCGCGCCGTCGCTCTACCACCACATGCGCAGCAAGTCCGAGTTGCTCGATCTGGTCGCTCGCAACGCCTTCGACCAGTTCGCCGCCGACAGCGCGGCGTACGGCGAGCTGCGGACCGTCGACGAGTGGATCGAGCTGACCAGGTCAGGCTCACTTGAGCTCCGCGCGTTCTACGCCGAGCACGCCGGCCTGGCGGGGCTGATCCAGTCGAAGGCCACGCCTGACCGCGATCAGGGCGCCGGTTCCCGCGCGGAGCTGGTCCGCGCGCAGATCGACGCCCTGGTACGTATCGGCGTACCGGAACCGGACGCGCGACACGTCTTCGAGGTCACCGCGCGCTGGACCCTGGCCGCTGTCGTCGCGGAATCCCTGGACGGGCCGGATCACTTCGCGGACGGTCTCGACCTGTTCCTCCACGGCGTCCGCGCCCGCCTGCTCGAACTCCTCAGCTGACCGTGGACAGCCACAACTCGGCGTACCGCTCGCCGTCCACGGCTGTCGCGACCTGAATCACCGGGGCCTGTCCCTGCGGATCGTTTGCCTGGTCGGAGGCGCCGCGGGTGTCGACGATCGTCCGCCCGCGCGACCAGCCTCCGGACAACTCCACGCGCAACGGGTAGCGCTGCGTCGTCAGCCCCGACGGGTCGATGACCGCGCACACCGCGCCGCCGTCGCCGATGCTCGCACCGTCCGACCCGTACCGCTCGCTGCGCTTCTCGATCAGCTTCCCGGCCAGCTCCGCGGAAGGTGATCCGCGCAGCCCACGCGCCTGCTCCAGCGTGATCACGACGTCGTAGAACACGTCCAGCCCGTACATCGTGACCGCGATGTCCAGATCGGTCGCCGCGGCCAGCACGATCGCCGCCGCCTCGGGATCGGTCCAGACGTTGAACTCCGCGGACGCGGTCGCGTTACCGATCCCGACCGATCCGCCCATGAACACGATCTCGCGCAGTCCGGCCGCGGCCTCCGGGTACGTCCGGAGCAGCAACGCGATGTTCGTCAACGGAGCCAGCGGGATCAGCGTGACAAGTTCCCCGCTCGTCGCAGCGTCTCGCAGTACGTCCCGGAGCAACTCGACCGCATGCCGCGGATCGGTCGTCCGGGTCGACCGCGGCCAGTCGAGATCGCCGAGCCCGTCCTCGCCGTGAACGTGTCGCGCCGGCCGTACCGGCTGAATCAGCGGGACGGCGGCACCACGCGCCACCGGTACGTCGGGGCGTCCGGCGGCATCCAGCACCGTGAGCGTGTTGCGTACGACATCGTCGATGCCGACGTTGCCGCCCGCGCAGGTCACTGCCTTCAGATCGAGACCAGGATGCCGCGCCGCCAGCAGCAGCGCGCACGCGTCGTCCAGGCCGGTGTCGACGTCGAGGATCACCGGCGTCCGCCCGTCGCCGGTCCCGCCGGTCAGGAGCGCACCAGCCGGGCGATCGCGGCGGACGCTTCCCTGATCTTCTCGTCCGCCTCGGCGCCACCGGCCGCGGCGGCGTCGACCACACAGTGTGTGAGGTGGTCGTCGAGCAGGCCGAGCGCGACCGATTCGAGGGCCTTCGTCATCGCCGAGATCTGGGTCAGGATGTCGATGCAGTACTTCTCGTCCTCGACCATCCGCTGCAGCCCGCGCGCCTGCCCCTCGATCCGCTTGAGCCGCTGCAGGTACGCCTTCTTGTCGCCG
>DASSDE010001091.1:0-4272 GCA_035697365.1 Kribbella sp.
TTAGTGCTCCGGGTGTCGCGGAGCGCGTTGGTCGCGCAGTGCACTTCACCGCCGCCGAGGTGCGCCCAGAAGAAGTCCTCGACCCAGTGCACGTGTATGCCGTGGCGGGTCAGCGCCTGCTCGGTCACCCGGCGGAAGACGTCCCGGCCGTGCAGCCGCGGCCCGTGCGGATCGGGTGCGGCGAAGTCACGAGCAGTGATCGACAGACCGTTCGTCAGACCCGGCGTCATTGCCTTGAGCAACCCGGTCCCGGGCACTTCGTCGAAGAGCACCGGGAGCCGGATCAGCTCGTCCTCACGCAGGCCGGTGGCCCTCAGAAGGACCTTCAGTTGGTCGTCGATGTGCTTGGCGGCAGCCTCGTTGCCGGGCAGTCCGCCGTGCAGCAACTCGTCGACGGTCGGCTGGTAGGTCGACTTGGTGTTGGCGAACAGTCGCTGACTGCCACCGCCCTGTCGTTGCACGTCGCGCAACAGGTGCGCGGCGAGCCGAGGGTCCGCGACCGCGAGCGTCCAGCCTCGAGCGTTGTTCGCGCGGACCACGTGGGTCGTCTCGTCCGCGTGCCCGACCATCAGCCAGGACGTGTCGACCACGACCGGCGGCTGGTACCCCTGGCCGGTCACCATCGTGATGAAGCCGGCGTCGGGGTGCCGCTTGCCCGATCCGTACACGATCCTCCCGTGCGGATAGCCGTCGTACGGCGGGAGCGACTCGATGTTGCCGCCCATGTTCAGCAGGTCGTCGAGACCTGGTGACGCCTTGTCCGCCAATTCCTGCACGACGCCGACATCCGGCCCGCGCAGATCGCGGTACAGCAGCCGTCCAGACGGACGCGGGGTGTTCGGGGCAGGGATGTCCCAGACGTTGCCGGAGCGGATCAGGATGCGCATCGTGTGCGGACCGCCGACGGCCGGCATGCTCGCGGTCGACGGCTCGAAGCTGTCCTGCAGCCACAGGTCCTTCCAGCCGTCCGGCGTACCTTGCACGAACTGTACTTTCGTTGCCTTGCGCAACGTCGACGCGAACGCCCGCCACTCACGCGGAGCCCCTTGCTGGTACGGCGGCGTGCCGCCCCACCAGCCTTGGCCCTTGTTCGGGCGCGCGGCCAGGACGGTCTGCGCGGGCTGCAGATCGTTCTGCAGCAGCAACGGCGCGACCCGCAGCCGTACGGCGTCGGTTCGGGTACGACCGCGATCGGTGACGGACAGCGTGACCGTGATCCGGCCGTCCCACTTCTTCGGGTCGCGGACGATGTCGCGGCCCTCGAGCTGCAGGTGGACGCCGCGCCGTAGGTCCTGCGCGGTCAGGGCTCCGACCGGACGTCCGTTCGCGAAGACGCGGGCCTTGCCGGCCGGCGCGATCGTGATGCTGCCTTCCGCGTCGGCCGAAAGGTTGCGCTCGGCATCGATCGCGAGCGGTGCCAGGTCCGCGGCGTCACGCGGCCCGTTGATCCGGTCGTCGGCGGCATCGTTGCAGGCGGCAAGTTTGTCGTCGACCGCGCGGCCGGGCGCGTCGAGCTCGGCCGGGTCGACTGTACAGCGGTGCTCGTCGTCGTCCAGGTTCGGCAGGAAGATGGCTCCGCGCTCGTCGGTCCAGGTGGTCTTGCCGGCGTCGTCGGCGTGGGTCAGCAGGCCGTCCCGGTTCACGTCGGCGGTCAGCCTGGGCTCCGGTGTACTCCCCCAGGCGGTTGCTGTGAGGGCTGCCGAGTGGACTGTCGTGGTGCTGACGGCTGTCAGCAGGGTTGCGATGCCCGCGGTCCAGCGTCTCATCGAAGACTCCTTATTTGATACGACTGTGCTTTCTTCGACCGAAACTACGCGGGCCGAGCCGGGGTTCGGGAGGTGGAAATTGGATCTCCACCTGTGGACGGAGAAGGGTTTCGGGGCACAGTGGCAAGTAGAGAGTGAGGACACGCCCGCCCGGGGCGTGGTGTGAGGAGCTCACCGGATGCGGCGCTGGAGTGTTGTCAGGACCATCGGACTCGTGGTCGCGGCCGTGGGCGTGGGCGCCGTGCTGTTCCAGTTACCGGCGAGCCCGTTCGCGCGGCACGGTTATCCACAGCGTGGTGTCGTACCGGCGTCGGTCCAGTCGACCCAGTCGGCGCCGCCTGGTCGGGTTGCGCTGCAGTCACCGGCGCAACCTCCGGTGTCGCACCCGGCGCCGGCGCCGTCGGAGGTGATTACGTATCCAGTCGCCGGGGCGCAGAAGTACGCGGTGCTGCCCGCCACGGCCGGGGTGATCGGGCGGGCCGGCAGGCTGATGCAGTTCCAGATTGCGATCGAGAGCGGGATCGCCGGGATCGACCGCGCCGCGTTCACACGGTTCGTGCGCGCGACGTACGGCGGAGCGCAGGGGTGGGCTTCGCACGGGCTGTGGCGGTTCCAGCAGGTCGGCCCGGGGACGACACCGGACTTCACGTTGATGCTGGTCACGCCGCAGACCCGCGACGTGCTCTGCGGTGCGGCGCCGGACCGGTACACGAGCTGCCGGATCGGGAAGCGTGTGGTGCTGAACGTGGCGCGCTGGGTGCACGGCGTACCGAAGTACGGCGCGTCGCTGACGACCTACCGGCAGTACATGATCAACCACGAGACCGGCCACCGGCTCGGCCGCGGCCACGAGCTCTGCCCGGGCCCCGGCCGGCCGGCGCCGGTCATGGAGCAACAAACCCTCGGCCTGCACGGATGCGTCGCCTACGCCTGGCCATACGTCAACGGCTCCCGCTACACCGCCCGCCCAGGTCAATACGACGATCAGATTCCGCGCTCTTGAATGATCGACAAGACGTTGCCCGCCGGGTCCTTGAACCAGGCGATCAGTGGGCCGCCGCCGTGGAAGATGCCGAGCTCGTCCTGCTCGTCGTTGTACTTCTCGAAGGCGACGCCACGGGCGACCAACTCACGCGCGGTCGCCTCGATGTCGCCGACCGGGAAGTTGAGCACGGTGTACTCCGCCGGGACGTGGTTGGGCTTCGGGTAGACGAGCACGGTGTTGCCACCCGCGGTCCGCAGGTGCAGCATGCCGTTCTCCTCGCCGACGTCGAGGCCGAGCGTCGTGGTGTAGAACTCCTTGGCCCGCGGGATGTCGTCCACCGAGAACCCGCTGAACGCGTTGCTGTCCTTCAACATCTGATGTCCTCCTAGTTCGACCGACACCAGCTACGTCGAAGCCAGTTCCCCGATTTCGACTAAGTGTTCACAACGACCGGCGAGTTCACCGCGGCGGCGACCGAGGCGGACTCGAGGCCGTCGGCGACGGTGTGCAGCAGGCGGACGAGGTGCGCCGCGTCGGTCGGGCCGAGGATGCCGGTGATCACGTCGAGAACGCGGACGGTCAGACCGTCGAGCTGGGACAGCCGCGCCTGGCCGAGCGAGGTGACGGCCAAGTCCGGCGCGGTCCGGACCATGCCGAGCGCTTCGAGGTCCGCGATCGCCAACTCCGCCTCGCCGGTCGTGATGCCGACCTGCTTGGCGACCTGGTGGGCCGAGGTGCGGCCGTTCGCGATCGCGCTCAGCACCAGCGCGGCCGGCATCTTCATCCCGACCGCTTCCTGCAGCCCGAGGATCAACGGGTGCGCATGCCCGCGGACGCGCTCGACCGCGTCGAGCAGGCGGAGCGCGTCGCCGACGTCACTGATCAGGTGCTCGGTCTGGACGGCCGCGATGCCCGCGGGCCCCGGCCGGACCGGAGACGGTACGACGCCGCCGATGACCCGCTCGGGCACGACGAGCGTGTTCGCCACGGTGGGCTCACTCGCGGGTCCCCGGTCGGTGGATCCGATGGAGCTGTCTGTCAGCGGCCTGATACCAGCGTCTTCGATGGTCACGTCTCCAGCGTACGGAGCCGTTCCGACAGCTTCGGCGTGTCCTACCTGAGGAATCCCTGTGAATCTCATGACCCTGTTGCCGTACTCTCCGCGCATGCGACACACTGGGAAACGAGCTCTGGTGATCGGTGGCGGTGGTGGCGGGATCGGCCGCGCGACGACCGGCGCCCTCGGCAACGAAGGCGCCGCGGTGCTGGTTGCGGACGTCGACCTGCAGCGCGCCGAGGAAGCAGCCGACGCGGTCCGGGCAGCCGGCGGTACGGCGTACCCGATCGCCGGCGACGTACGCTCGGCGACCGACATCGAGGCGATGATCGCGGCTGCGGTCCAGAAGCTCGGCGGGCTCGACGTACTCGTCACCGTCGTCGGCGGGCAGGTTGCGTTCGTGCCTGCGGTGAAGCTGCACGAGATGGCCGACGCGGACTGGGACACGATCTACGAGGTCAACC
>DASSDE010001092.1:0-7268 GCA_035697365.1 Kribbella sp.
TCACTACCGTCGCCTGCTGTTCACCTGTCACTTGCCGCACGCTACCCCTGCTCTCACCTGTAGCTCGACCCGCCGCCCACACTCCGGCCACTCCGGTACGTCGGGTGGGCCAGCAGCCGTCGTAGCTCGGCTGCACCCGGCCGCGCCTGCACGCGGCGCAGCACTCGATCGGCGGCGTCGTACACCAGCAGGTCGTGCCACTCGTCCGGCAACTCCACCAGGACGCGCAGGGCCATGGCGATACCGGCGGCCACCTCTCCCGCGACCGTCAGGCACTCGGCCAGGGCCAGGTCCAGTAGCGCGCGATCGCCGACCCAGCTGTCCGGGCAGAGCTCCCTGGCGCGCTCCAGCAGCACGCAGCCCGCGACGCCGTACCCAAGCAGGGTGCACATGCGGCCCTCCACCCAGTGCAGCTGGTACGTCGGGGCTTGCAACAGCTCGTCACCGACACCGATCAGCTCCTGCAGTGCGCGCTGGGCCTCTTGGCTCTGGCTGTGCTCGGCCAGCACCAGTGCTCGTGCTGCGCGCGGTAGATAGCTCTGCCGGTCGAGGGCGATCGCCTGGTCGGCCAGCTCCAGCAACTCCTGGGGCGAGCGCCGCTCGGCCAACCCGATGATCGCCTCGCGAGCGCGGACCCTCGCTCCCGCGCCGACGCTGTCCGCCGCGGCTCGGGCGGCCCACCACCAGCGCCTCGCGGTGCTTGTCTCGCCCAGCCGCGTCAGGGTCTCCGCGATCAGAACGCTCAGCTCGGCCGCCTCCGGGGGCGCGGCGCCGTGCAGTTGACTCACCACAGCCGGCAGCAAGGCTGCCGGAGGCACCGTGCGGAACTCACTGCACAGCTGATCCGCGGCGACGGTGTCGAGCGTGCCGACCAGCCCTCGCCACGCTGCCTCCATCGGGTCGGGCTCCGGGCGCACCTGGCCGGTGCGGGCGGACCTTCGCTCGAACGTGGCAGTCAGCCGGCCGTCAGTGCCGAGCTCGGTGTCGCAGAGCCGCGCCAGGTCCGCAGAGCCCGGCCGCTGCCCACGCTCCACCTGCGACAGGTAGCTGTGGTCGTACCCGACGCGGGTTGCCAGTTGCCGCAGGCTCAGGCCGACCGCCTGCCTGGACTGTCGCAGCAAGGGACCAAAAGAAGTCACAGGACCACCCCGTTCGTGCTTCGAGCTCATGTGGTGCGTGTCGGCCAAGCTACAAGCCCTCGCCGACAAAACCGTGTAAAACAAGGACATGTGGGCTGTGGGCTGTTCCCACAGCCCACAGCCCACACCTGTTGTCCGCAGTGTGTTCTGGGCAGTCTGGAGAGGTGAACCCGCTGCAGCCCCAGGCCCGCCTCTTCCGTCTGGTCCGCCACACCAACCCCACCGCGATCCTCGCCGAGGGTGTGGAGTGGTCCGACGGCGCAGCTACCCTCCGCTGGCGCGGCCCGTGGCCCAGCACCGCCACCTGGGACGCCGGCATCCCCGCCCTGCTGGCCACCCACGCCCCCGACGCACGCACCCAACTCCACTGGACCGCCGCACCTCTGTCCGCACCCCTACCCCCTCCGCCGACCAGCCTGACTCCACCCACCAGCACGACCCCGGCCAAGGCAACGCCCACGGTCTGGCTACCAGCCCCAACACCCGACGGCCGCTGCTCCCATTGCGGCAACCCCTGGCCCTGCCTCGATTGCGGCCAATAGCTCGGCGGCCGGCGAGACGGCGCTTTCCGACTTACTTGACGCGGTTTAGTGTGCGGGGGTGAGGGATCCGCTGGATGAACTGGACGTTCAGGTTGCTCGGTTGCGGGGTGTGGTGGACGAGCTGCGGGAGGCTCGGGGGACGCCGGTGCTCGATGGGAACCAGGTCGAGTTGATCGAGGACGGGCCGACGCTGCTGGCCGCGTACGAGGACATGCAGCGCAGTTGCCGGGTGCAGATCCGGGCGCTGGACCGCGGACCGTACTCAGCGCCGCCCGCCTCGCAGCAGAAGCTCGAGCTGGAGCGGCTGGCCGACGGGCTGGTGTACCGGGCGATCTACGGATTCGAGGTGTTCGAGTCCGACGAGGTGATGGCGGTGCTGCCGGAGCTGCGGGCCGCCGGTGAGCTGAGTCGGGTGTTGCCGCAGATGCCGATGAAGATGGTGCTCGGTGACGACAACATGGCGCTGGTCGCGCTGACCAAGCGGGCGCCGGCGGAATGTCACCTGCTGATCCGGTCGTCGGGGCTGCTCGACGGTCTGATCGCGACGTTCGAGATGCTGTGGGGTCTGGCTGTCCCGATGCCCGAGTTGGAGGCCGACGGCGGTGTGGCCGAGCTGCGGGCGCCGGATCGGGACGTGCTGATGTTGCTGGCCGGTGGCGCAACCGACGACATGATCAGTCGCCGGCTGCGCATCAGTCCGCGGACGACCCAGCGCCGGGTCCGCGCGCTGATGGATGCACTCGGCGCGCAGACCCGGTTCCAAGCGGGCATTCAAGCAGCCCGCCGCCGCTGGATCTAGTTGATCGTCACCACCGTCCCGGCTCGGTTCGGGAACTCGACGAAGCCGGTGGAACGCTTGTCGATCGGCAGACCGGACCACGAGGCGGTCACCTGGAACGGCTTGAACGCGCCCGGTGCCCGGGTCGGCGTCACCTTCAGCGAGTTACCGGATGAGGCGTCGATGACGTTGGTCTGCATCGTGTACTCCGTCGTACTCGCGCCCGGCGGGTTGGACAGGGTGATGGCCAGCACGCCCCACACGCCAGGAGTAGGACCAGCGAGGCTGGCCGAGGCCTGGTTCGAGCCGTCGCCGACGAACGACAGGAACTGCATCTGGCCGTTCACGACCTTGTAGAGCACCAACCAGATGCTGCCTGCCGGGTCGACGGTCTTGATGTTCCACTGCACCGCCTTGGTCTGCGAGGTCACCGTCACCGGGTAGTCGGGCAGGTCCGCGTCCGCGGCGCCGGCAGGGACTGCGCCGGGCTCCAGGGGAGCCGACACGACGCCGTACGACCGGACCGGCACGCCGGACCTGCCGACCGTGGCAGTGAACGACGCCGAGCCGGAAGCCCCCGTGCCGGACACCGCGGTCGGAGCGAGTACGGACGTCGGTACGACGACGATCGGGCTGCGGACGCTCTTGCCCGCGCCTTGCCACGTCAGCCAGCCGTTGGTGGTCGTATTGGAGTCACCGGCGTCCAGAGTGAGCTTCACCTTGAACGTCTTGGTCTCGCCGGCCTTGCTGAAGTTCAGGATCGACGGCGTGACCACGGCCTTCATACCTGGCACCGAAACGCTCGCCCTGTACAGGCCTGGTGTCACAGCGGTTACGCGCCGGGTGATGGTCTGCGTACCCAGTAGCTGACCGACCGCGATCGACGGTGCGTTGTAGTCGCTCGGGTTGATGGCAGGTACTCCGGTGCCGGTGTTGACGCCAGTGCCCTCGAGGTAGCCGAGCCAGTCCAGGTCACCCGAGTCGTACACCAGGCCCGGGTCCAGCATCTTGGTCGGCTGCACCTCACCGGCACCAGCATCGAACGGGTCGGTGTCAACAGCACCAGTGGACGTCAGCACGTCACCGGCAGTTGTCATCAGCGCGGACTTGACCGCCATGGGCGACCAGTCCGGGTGCTTGGACAGGTAGAGCGCTGCCAAGCCCGCTACGTGCGGTGCTGCCATCGACGTACCCGAAAGGAACGCGTAGTTCTGTCCACCGTTGGTAGGTGGTGCGACAGCAGCCAGCACGTTCACACCCGGCGCAGCGAGGTCAGGCTTGAGCAGGTTGCCCTTGCTCGTGAGAGACGGGCCGCGCGACGAGAAGTCGGCCATTTGCGGGTACGGGGTCGCGGTATCGGTCTGGTTGCCTGGTACGAGTGCGACCGTCGCACCGTCTTGTGTCGCGTAAGACTTCACCGCCAGCGCACCAGGAGTGTTGAGGTGGACAGTCGGTACGACGTGGGAGTCGCCGACCACATCTTGGTCGAACAGGTTCAGCAGCACCATGCCCACACCGCCGGCGCGCTGTACCTCTGCGGACTTGTCGACGCGGGCACTGATACCCCGGTCGCAGGCGACAATCTTGCCGGCGGTCTTGCCCGGGTCCAGCGTGTCGGCGAGACAGATCAGCGCGTCCGCGTCACTCACACCGTCCTTCTTGACGGCTGCGCCGTTCACCAGCGGCTTGCTGCCGGTCGCGGTCGCCACCGTGGTACTGACACCGGAGTATTTCTCGCCGTTGCCCAGCACAACGGTCCCGTTCCACGGCGCGACAGTGGTGGCGCCGACGGTGGTCACCCAGGGCGAGGTGTTGTCGAGCGTCGACGCGTCCGGTCCGGAGTTGCCACCGGCGGCGGAGACGAAGACACCTGCCGATGCAGCGGACAGGAATGCCAGCTGGACCGGGTCGGTGGCCGGCGACTCGATGATCGAGCCGACCGAGTAGTTGATGACGTCGACGCCGTCCGCCACAGCCTGGTCGATGGCCGAGACGATGTCGGAGGTGAGCCCACCTGAGTCGCTGGCGTCCTTGCCCGACCAGAGTGCCTTGTACACAGCGATCTTGGCTGCCGGTGCGACACCGGTGACCTTGCCGAGGTCGCGGCCGCCCAGGACGACGTCCACGTCTGCACGGCCGGCCGCGGTCGTCGCGGTGTGGGTGCCGTGGCCCTCGCCGTCGCGCGGGGACACGTAGTCGGCGCGGCGCTCCGGCGGGACCAGGCTGAGCCAGCCGTCGCCGAAGTACTTCGCGCTGATCAGTTTGGTGTTGCACAGGTCTGCGGTGAAGTCCACACCGGTCTCGCAGCTACCGGTGAAGGTGCTGCCGTCGGCCTTCTCCATGACGGTCGTCGAGCCGGACAGATACGGCCGGTACGGGTCCGCTTCCGTGGGCGGTTCGGTGCCGAGTGCGGGGCCGGACAGGGACTCGCTCTCGGGCCAGATACCAGTGTCGACGACACCTACAACGACACCCTTACCCGCGCTTGCCGTGCCGCCGAGCTTCTTCCAGACGCCGTTGGCGCCGGAGAGCTTCAGGAAGTCGGTGGGGCTACGGTCGTCCAGGGCAACGTGCAGCTGGTCAGGTACGACGGACACGACGCCAGGGGTCCTGCTGAGCTCGTTGACCTGCTTCGAGGTCAGTGCGGCAGCAAAGCCGTTCAGTGTGGTCGAGTAGTCGTGGTCGATCTTCGCGCCGACCTTCGCAGCGACCTGTGCGTGCTTGCTGGACAGGTACTCGCGGTATGCCTTCCCGCTCGTGCTGTTGACCTCGACCTTGCGTCCAGCTGCCGGCTTGGTGGCCTTGAGCCCGGTCACTCCGCCCTGGTACGTCGCCAGCGGCTTGTCGGCCAGCGTCACGACGTACCGCCCGGGGGCGAAGCCGAAACGGTTGCTGATCGGCGCAGCCGAACCTGGGGTCGCGGAGCCCGGTGGAGCCACCAAGGCGGTGGTGATCAGCGCGGCGCCTGCAAGCAGTGCGGCGCGCCGACGCAAATGGGGATGGTTCACGTGATGCCTCCACGGCATGTTGTCCTGGCCGTGGCTGTGGCCCCGGCCGCCCGCCCCCGAGCTCGGACGCCGACAGCCTGCCAACGCACCGCCCGCACAACACGGTTTTGGCTCCAACTGGCCGCTGGCGAAAACCTGCCAGCGGGTATCCGACAGCGTCGGATACCCGCCCTCGTGACGGGTTGACCGGGAGTTATAGAAGGTCTCTACTAAATACCTGGGCGATGGCGTGCAGAGGTACGGGCAGGCGCGGAACAGCCACGCGCCGTACCTCGAGGCACTGGCGTAACCGCCCGTGGGCCCGGTTCGCGCCTCCGCCCCGCGCGAACCGGGCCCCGAACCGGTGCGATGACGGATCCCGCTTTGTAGGCATCCGCTGGTATGAAAGAGGCATGACAGCGCCAACGACCCGCGCGGTGATCCTCACCGTGGACGACGATCCCGGTGTTTCCCGGTCAATCGCCCGTGACCTCCGCCGTCGGTACGGCGAGGAGAACCGCATCGTCCGGGCGGAGAACCCGGCGCAGGCGCTCGACGCGCTGAAGGAGCTCAAGCTCCGCGGCGAACCCGTCGCCCTGCTGCTGGCCGACTACCGGATGCCCCAGATGTCCGGCATCGAGTTCCTCGAGGCCGCCATGGACCTGTTCCCGCTGGCGAGGCGGGTGCTGCTGACGGCGTACGCCGACACGGATGCGGCGATCCAGGCGATCAACGTGGTCGACCTCGATCACTACCTGCTGAAACCGTGGAACCCGCCGGAGGAGAAGCTGTACCCGGTGGTGGACGCGATGCTCGACCTGTGGAGGTCGACGCCGGAGCAGTCCGGTGACGAGACGCGGGTGATCGGCCACCGGTGGTCGGCGCCGTCGTTCACGGCCCGCGACTTCCTGGCTCGCAACGCCGTGCCGTACCGCTGGCTGAACGTCGACGACGAGGAGGCCAAACGGCTCCTGGACGCGGCCGACGTCGACGGTTCGTCGCTGCCGGTCGTGATCACGCCGGACGCGACCGTGATGGTCGCGCCGACCGAGGCCGAGCTGGCCGAGAAGGTCGGCCTGTCCACGGCGCCGGCGAAGGACTTCTACGACCTGGTCGTGGTCGGCGGCGGCCCTGCCGGGCTCGGCGCTGCGGTGTACGGCGCCAGCGAGGGCTTGCGGACCGTGCTCGTCGAGCAGTTGGCGACGGGCGGTCAGGCCGGCCAGTCGAGCCGCATCGAGAACTACCTAGGCTTCCCGGACGGCGTGTCCGGGGCCCAGCTGACCGAACGGGCGCGCCGGCAGGCGGTTCGGTTCGGGGCGGAGCTGCTCACCACCCGTCAGGTGGTCGGGCTCGAGAAGCTCGGCAACGCGCGGCAGCTGCGGTTCTCGGACGGGAGCGAGATCTCGACGCACTCGGTGATTCTGGCGACCGGCGTCTCGTACCGGACGCTCCAGGCGCCCGGCGTCGACGAGCTGTCCGGCCGCGGGATCTTCTACGGCTCGGCCACCACCGAGGGTCCGGCCTGCGCCGAGGCCGAGGTGTTCATCATCGGCGGCGCGAACTCCGCCGGGCAGGCCGCGGTCTATTTCTCCAGGTATGCCAAACGCGTGCATATGCTGGTACGAGGACCATCGCTCACCGCGACGATGTCGTCGTACCTCATCGACCAGATCGATGCGATCGACAACATCGAGGTGCACACCTGCACGCAGGTCGTTTCCTGTACGGGCTCGGAGCACCTGGAACGTCTCACCCTGCTGAACAGCGAGACCGGGGAGAAGCGTGAGGTGGACACGGAATGGATGTTCGTGTTCATCGGCGC
>DASSDE010001093.1:0-3427 GCA_035697365.1 Kribbella sp.
CAGATCGAGCCGGACAGCCCGTACTCGCTGTCGGTGGCGATCCGCAGCGCATCCGCCTCGTCCTCGAACGGAAGCACCGCAACGACCGGCCCGAAGATCTCCTCGCGCTGAGCCTGCTCCGATCCCGGCGCCAGCACCGTCGGCGGAAACCAGAACCCGGCACCGGTGGGCGCACTGCCTTGAAATGCAGGGTTCTGGGCGTACGAAGCGACTCGCTCGAGCTGCGCCTGCGAGATCAACGGCCCCATCTCGGTCTCCGGATCGTGGGGGTCACCAACCTTGAAGTTCTTCACGGCCGGCTCCAGCAACTCCAGGAACCTGTCGTACGCCGACCGCTCGACGAGGATCCGCGACCGCGCGCAGCAGTCCTGCCCCGCGTTGTCGAACACCCCGTACGGCGCTTGGGCGGCCGCCTTCTCCAGGTCGGCGTCGGCGAACACGACGTTCGCGGACTTGCCGCCCAGCTCGAGCGTCACGCGCTTCACCTGGTCGGCGCACCCGGCCATGATCTGCTTGCCGACCGTGGTGGAGCCGGTGAAGACGATCTTGCGGACCGACGGATGGGTGACGAATCTCCTGCCGACCGTCTTCCCCGAACCCGGGACGACTTCGAAGACACCGGGCGGGATACCTGCCTCGAGTGCCAGCTCGCCGAGGCGCATGGCGGTGAGCGGGGTCAGCTCGGCGGGCTTGAGGACGACGGTGTTGCCGGCTGCGAGGGCGGGCGCGAAACCCCAGCCGGCGATCGGCATCGGGAAGTTCCACGGGACGATCACGCCGACCACGCCGAGCGGTTCGGAGAAGGTGAGATCGATGCCGCCGGCCACCGGAATCTGCCGGCCGAACAGGCGTTCCGGCGCGGCGGAGTAATAGGTCAGTACGTCGCGGACGTTGCCGGCCTCCCAGCGAGCGTTGCCGATCGTGTGCCCGGCGTTCTCGACCTCCAGCGCGGCCAGGTTCTCCAGGTCCGCGTCGACCGCGTCGGCGAACCTGCGCAGCAGCTGTCCGCGATCGGCCGGCGTCACGTTCCGCCAGGTCTGGAAGGCGGTCGCGGCCCTGGCGATCGCCTGGTCCGCCTCGCCCTCGGTGGCCAGCGGGATCGTGCGCACGACCTCCTCGGTCGCCGGGTTGATCACGTCGTACGTCGTCATGCGGTACTTCTCCTGGATGCGTCGATCAGCGCGGTGAACAGCCGCAGGTCGTCGGGGGTCTCCTCTGGATGCCACTGCACACCGAGGGCGAACTCGTGGCCGGCGACCTCCGCGGCCTCGACCGTTCCGTCGCCGGCCCGGGCCGTCACCCGTAGGTCCGGGGCGACGACGTCCAGCGCCTGGTGGTGGTAGCAACTCCCGGTCGCGCGCTCGCCGAGGATCCGCGCGGTCAGGGTGCCCGGCTCAGTCTTGACCTCGACCGCCCCGAACACCGCCGGCTGCGGGCGATGCGCTTCGTGCGCGACAACGTCGGGCAGATGCTGGTGGAGCGTCCCGCCCAGCGCGACGTTCAGCATCTGCAACCCACGACAGACCGCGAGCAACGGCAGCTCACGATCCAGGGCCTCTCGGATCAGGACTGTTTCGTGGTCGTCCCGGTCCGGCCTAGTGTCCATGGTCTCGGGATGCGGCGTGGCTCCGTACGAACCTGGGTCGACATCGCATCCACCCGCGATCACCAGACCGTCCAAGAAGCCCAGTACCGATGGATCGGTGCCGACCGGGGGCAGCAGGATCGGCGTGCCACCGGCAGCCGCGATCGCGTCCAGGTAGACGCGCGGAAGGATCGCAGCCTCGCGGTTCCAGATCCCCCAGGTCGCCGGCTCGAGGTAGGTGGTGATGCCGATCCGCGGCCGGCAGGCCCTAAAGGCGTTCGAAACCACGGACTCGCTCCCAGTCGGTGACGGCGGCGTCGTACGCGTCGAGCTCCACGCGGGCCGCATTGGTGTAGTGATCGACCATCTCGTCGCCGAACGCCGTCCGCGCGAGCTTCGAGCCGGCGAAGAGCGCCGCCGCCTCCCGCAGCGTCGACGGGACGTGCTCCTTGTCCGATTCGTACGCGTTGCCCTCCAGCAGCGGCTCGAGCTCCAGCTCCTCCTCGATGCCGTGCAGGCCGGCCGCGACGATCGCGGCGACCGCGAGATACGGGTTCACGTCGCCGCCCGGGAGGCGGTTCTCGACGCGCAGCGAGTCGCCGTGACCCACCACGCGCAGCGAGCAGGTGCGGTTGTCGAGGCCCCACGCGACCGCGGTCGGGGCGAAGCTGCCCTTCGCGAACCGCTTGTAGGAGTTGATGTTCGGTGCGAGCAGGTAGGTGAACTCGGTCAGGCAGGCGAGCTGCCCGGCGATGAAGTGCTCCATCAACCGCGAGAAGCCGTGGTCACGGTCGCCGGCCAGTACGGGGTCGCCGTCCGGGCTGCGAAAACTGAGGTGTATGTGGCACGAGTTGCCCTCACGTTCGTCGTACTTCGCCATGAACGTGAGGCTCTTGCCGTGCTTCGCCGCGATCTCCTTCGCGCCGGTCTTGTAGATCGAGTGGTTGTCGCAGGTGGCGAGCGCCTCGTCGTACCGGAAGGCGATCTCGTGCTGGCCGAGGTTGCACTCGCCCTTCGCGGACTCGACGTACAGGCCGGCGCCCTCCATCCCGGTGCGGATGTCGCGCAGCACCGGCTCGATCCGCGAGGTGCCGAGCAGGGAGTAGTCGACGTTGTACTGGTTCGCGGGGACCAGGTCGCGGTACTGCTTGTTCCAGGCGGTCTCGTACGTGTCGTCGAAGACCATGAACTCCAGCTCGGTGCCGACGTACGCCTTCAGTCCGCGCTCCGCGAGCCGGTCGAGCTGCTTGCGGAGCACCTGCCGCGGCGAGGCGACCACCGGCGTACCGTCGAGCCACTCCACGTCGCAGAGCACCAGCGCGGTCCCCTCGAGCCAGGGGATCAACCGCAGCGTGCCGAGGTCGGGCGCCATCACCAGGTCGCCGTACCCACGCTCCCAGGAGGACATCGCGTAGCCGTCGACGGTGTTCATGTCCACGTCGACAGCCAGCAGGTAGTTGCACCCCTCGGTCCCGTGCTTCAACACTTCCTCGAGGAAGTACCGAGCGCCACACCGCTTCCCCTGCAGCCGCCCCTGCATGTCCGTGATCGCCACCAGCACCGTGTCGACCGCGCCCGCCGCCACCAGCGCCCGCAGCTCCTCCACATCCAACCCGACCACTCCCAAACCCTATTGGTCTGTTTCCAGTCCATTGACTCAAGCCTGACGACCGCTGTCAATGCGGCACCCGATCCAGGCAACGAGACCCGACTGTGACATCTGGGCCGGTGGGGAACTAGAGTGCGGCCGATGCGTTTGCTTCTGACGGCCTGCGCTACCGCCGCACTGGTGGGAGCGGGACCTCTGACAGCGACCGCTGCCGGGCAGGGCCCAGAAGGCCC
>DASSDE010001094.1:0-7313 GCA_035697365.1 Kribbella sp.
CCTCAGCAGGCGTCCCGACCACTCCGGCCGCTTGTGCGACTGCGCAAGCCTGTCGATAAGCGAGTGCCGTGTTGACCAGCGACCCTTCACTGAAGCACTCGCCGGCGGTCGGGCTTCCCATCCCGCCGTTCGACTCCGGACCATGATCAGGCGGACACC
The DNA here is from genome assembly GCA_035697365.1 of Kribbella sp. Lineage (GTDB taxonomy): Bacteria > Actinomycetota > Actinomycetes > Propionibacteriales > Kribbellaceae > Kribbella. Next base: position 160 of record DASSDE010001094.1, read on the forward strand.
AGTCGCCGAACGCCCGATCCTCCGGCCAGATGTGCCCCGGTACGTCGGCTGCGTTACGTGCCACGAACGCCTTCATCGCCGGGTACAGCTCGTCCAGGATCGACCGATCGCCGTACTGCTCGTACAGCGACCAGGCGAGGACTACCTGGCCGCCGGCCATATCGGGCTGCTGTCCCTTGGCATCGTCGCTGGGCAGCGCGGTACCGGGCGGCAGATCGCGCAAGTACTTCGCGTAGAAGCGCTCCATCCCGAACTCGATGATCGACGCCTCGTGGTACGTCTGGACGTCCATCGCCGGCGGGGTTCGTTCGTCGCGGACCGGCGTGTCGGTGGGCAGGCTGAGGGAGTTGTTCAGAATGCTCCACCGGTTGTTACGCCAGATCCGGTTGAGCAGATCGTCGGACGACGTGAACGTACCGGTGTCGGCGACATCAGCGTGGATCGCGCGACCGGTCAGGGTGTCCAGCGTCGGCGCGCCGGGGTGGCCGGTGACCTCGACGTACCGGAAGCCGTGGTAGGTGAACCGGGGCTCATAGGTCTCGCCGCCTGGATCGCCGGCAAGCGTGTAGCTGTCGAGCGCGTCCGCGTCGCGGTTGGTCGTGACGTCCAGTGCACCGTCGCTGTCCAACTCTTCTGCGGTACGCATCCGGACAGTGGTGCCCGCAGGGCCGCGTACTTGCAGACGTGGCCAGCCGGCGATGTTCTGGCCGAGGTCGAAGATCCACACTCCGGGCTTGGGCTCGGTCAGTGCGATCGGGCGGATGGTTTGCGCGACGCGGACTGCGGGGGCGGTCGCCGCGGCGGGTGTTCCGTCGGGTGATGGGACGGTCCGTACCGGGAGCCAGTGGTCGGCGTCGAAGCCAGGAGTGTCCCAGCCGATCTGCTCGAGGCGTGCGTCGTACGACTCACCGTCGTACAGATCGTTGCTGGTGATCGGTCCGCCGTACCAACGCCAGGCGTCGTTCGTCCGGACAATCTGTTCGGTGCCGTCCGCGAATTGGAGCTCAAGCAGCAGGATCGCCTGCAGCGGTCCGAGCCAGCGGAAGCCGTACCGGTTGAACCGCGAGCCGTAACCGTTGCCCAGCCACAGCCCCACTGCGTTGTCACCGCCGCGGACCAGTTCGGTGACGTCGTACGTGTCGTAGAGAATCCGGCGGTCGTACGGCGTAATCGCCGGCGTCAGAACCCGGTCGCCGACCTTCTTGCCGTTGAGCCGAAGCTCGTAGAAGCCAAGGCCGTGGACGTACGCACGTGCCGAGACAACTGTCCCGCGCGTGGTGAATTCGGTCCGTAGCGTCGGCGCCGTGATCCCCGGATGCTCGAGCTGCCCATCCGGGCTGATCCACTCCGCGCCGTGCCACGGGTCGGTTGCCGGGAGGCCCATCTCCCACCATGCGTCCGGCACCAGCTCACTGCGGTCGCCGAGCTCGTCCCAGACCTGCACGGTCCAGTGGTACCGCTGGCGCGGCTGCAGGGTCGGCCCGCCGTACGGGATCGCGACGGAGTCGTCGGTGTCGACGCGCCCACTGTCCCAGACGTCGGTACGTCCGTCGCGGAGCAGGTCCGCGCTGGAGGCAACGAGGATCCGGTACGCGGTTTGACGGGCTCCGTTCTTGCCCGCTGTCAGTTGCCACCCGAAGACCGGACGTGGATTGTCCAGGCCCAGGGGATCGGCAACGGTGTCGACGGTCGGTCGACCGACGTGAAGCCTGCCGGTCAGAGCGTGTGCAGCTTGGCGAACGGTGCCAGGTGCCGCAGTAGTCTGCCGCCCCCGAAGTCGATGATCACCGCGCCGTCACTCTCGACGGAATGCACACGGCCCAGTCCTTCCCGGTCGTGTGACACGCGCTCACCGACCTCGAAACTCTTGGCCGAGTCGGAGACCTTGGCGGTGAAGGGGCTGGTGGACAGATGACGACGCGTCGTCGCGCGATTGGTCTGCATCAGGCCTCAAGTATGCGCCGCATCGGACGGGTCGGCGACAACAGGTACCGCATTCGATCCGAATCGTAAGCAACTGACCGTGCTGGCTCGCTGACTTACCGAAGCTGATCGAGCGAAAACGCGATGGCGACAAGACGCAGGGGACGGCAGGGTAAGGGGATGGCAATTGCGTTGAGTGCGCCCTGGGACGACCTGACGTTCATGTCTCCGTTGTCGGAGGTGCGCGCCGAGCGGTTGGTGGCGTTCCTTGGGGACGATCTTCACGGCGTTGTTGTCGATGTCGGGTGCGGGTGGGGCGAGTTGTTGTTACGGGTGGTCACCGCGGCTCCGGAGAGTACTGGGATCGGGATCGATCTCGACGGTGACGCGATCAAGGAAGGCCGGCGGCGCGCGGACGATCGAGGGCTGTCGTCGAGGGTGACGCTGGTCGACGTGGACGCCTCGGAGGCGCTTCCGGAACGCGCGGACGCGATCATCTGTGTCGGCGCGACGCACGCGTGGGCGCCGCCGGATCAGCCCGACGAACCATTGCACTACGAGCGAGCGCTCCAACGGATGCGGGCGTTGCTGTCGCGTGGCGGACGGTTGGTGTACGGCGACGGAATCTGGTCGCAACCGCCGACGCCGGCAGCGATTGCCGCGCTCGGCGGGCGTGAGGACGAGATGATCACGCTTGCCGAACTGGTCGACGTCGCGACCCGTACCGGGTTCGCCGTGGTCGGCGCCCACGAGGCGTCGACGGACGAGTGGGACGACTTCGAGTCGGGCTACAACGCTTGCTACGCCCGCTGGCTGGCAGCCCACCCGACTGACCACGAGGAAGCCGCCGAGGTACGCAAGCGAGCCCGCGCCCAGCAAACGGCATACCTCTCCGGCTATCGCAACGTCCTCGGCCTCGCATACCTGCAACTGATCGCCGTCTAACAACCCCCGCACCTGTGCGAATCCCTTCGCTGAGTCGAGGTTGGGGAGGATCTACCGCCCGAATCGGACAGAATCCTCCCCAAGCAGGCGGCGTCCTCGGGTCAGCGTTCGGTGTCGGGGGTGAATCGTTTCCAGGTGCCTTCGGAGACTACTTCTGGGGTGCCGTTGATGACCTTGATGGCGGATTGGTCGTCGAGGGCGTAGGTGGGGGCGGGGATGCGGGAGGCCCACTTCTCGGCGTTCGGGAGGGAGGCGTCGGGGTGGTCGGGGTTTTCGAAGTGCGGGATGACGGCGAAGTCGACGAGGCCGGCGCCTTGGCCGGTGACCAGGATTCTGTCGACGTCGCCGTCGGGGGTGGTGAAGACGGTGTTCTCGGTCTTGAGCGGGCCGTCCGTGCCGCGGGGTGGTTCGGTGTAGGTCTCGACGAAGGTGCTCGCGGCCGCGATGCTGCCCGCGCTGACGCCGACGTACACGGCCTCCGCCCGCAGCGTCGGCAGCAACTCCGTCAGGCCCGACCGGCGCATCCAGTTGGACAGGAACAGCGGATCGCCGCCCCAGAACAGCAGGGCGTCGGCGTCGCGGACCGTCGGTACCCAGGCGTCCTCTTCGATGCTCGGCAGGACCGACAGCTCGAGCAGGCCCAGCGACTTCCAGCCGAGGTCGGCCAAGCGTGACGGCCCCTGGCCCGACATCGCCCTCCACGCCCCGAAGGCACCGCCGGGGAACGGATAGATGGCGGTGGGGACGAACAGCGCGGTGGACTCGGCGATCGGCTTGCCCAGCAGTTCGACCAGCGCGTTCTCGATGCTCGCGTTCCGGATGCCTCCGGAGGTGAGAAGCAGTCTCATGGTGCCTTTCCCTGGTGTGTCCGGCGAGCACGCGCCCGCTCAACTCTGCAACGAACGTCCTTGCCCTGATTCGACACCGGCTACCGGGATTTGTCCAAGCACAGTGTTGAGGTCGATCGGCGTACGGCTTGACCTGAGCCAATTGCTCAGCAACGATTGAGTCAATGAATGCTGAGCGAACTGCCCTGACCGAACGTGCGCGCGTGCATGCGGCGCTCGGCGATGTGGCGCGGCTGGCGATCGTCGACGCGCTCGCTGCGGGGGATGCCGCTCCGGGTGAGCTCGGGGCGGCGCTGGACCTGCCGACGAACCTGATCGCCCATCATCTGAAGGTTCTCGAGGATGCCGGAGTCGTCGTGCGGACGCGGTCCGAGGGCGACCGGCGCCGGACCTACGTACGCTTGCGCGCCGAGCCGGTGACCGACCTGACGCGCCCGTCCCTGGCCGCCGGTCGCGTGGGACGAGTCCTCTTCGTCTGTACGCAGAACTCCGCCCGTTCGCAGTTGGCCGCGGCGATCTGGTCGCGCCGCAGCCCGATGCCCGCCGCCTGCGCCGGCACGGAGCCGGCCACGCGGGTGCATCCGCGCGCGGTGAAGATTGCGCGCCGCCACGGACTCGATCCGGACCGTTGGCGTACGTCGCAGTTGCGGGACGTCGTACGGCACGACGATCTGCTGATCGCGGTGTGCGACAACGCCTATGAGCATCTCGAACCCGACCACCGGCCGCGGTTGCACTGGTCGGTCGCGGATCCCGCGCGGAGCGGCACCGACGCGGCGTTCGAGACGGCCTATGCGGAGCTTGCCGACCGCATCGACCGGCTGGCGCCCGCCCTGGCAGCGGATTCATCGAGGAGCAAGTCATGACCGTGAGCCGCGGATGAGCCAGGTGTTGTGGCGGCGTGCGGTCGCCGAAGGACTCGGTACCGGCTTGCTCGTGACGGTCGTGATCGGCTCGGGGATCGCGGCCGCGCGGTTGTCGCCGAACGACGTCGGCGTGCAGTTGCTCGAGAACGCCTTCGCGACGGCTCTGGGACTGGCCGTGCTGATTCTCATGCTCGGGCCGGTGTCCGGTGCACATTTCAACCCGGTCGTTTCGGCGGTCGACTGGTGGCTCGGCCGGAAGTCCGGTGTCGGCCTGACTGCTCGTGACCTGGCGACTTATGTGCCGGCGCAGCTTCTCGGGGCGATCGCGGGCGCGGTGCTGGCCAACGTGATGTTCGGCGAGGCCGCAGTGTCCTGGTCGACGACGCACCGCAGCGGGGGTCCGGTGTGGATCGGTGAGACCGTTGCCACCGCCGGGCTGGTCCTGCTGATCTTCGCGCTCGCCTCGTCGGGGCGAGCCTCGATGGCGCCGGCGGCGGTCGGTGCCTACATCGGATCGGCGTACTGGTTCACCTCGTCGACCTCGTTCGCCAACCCGGCAGTCACCGTCGGCCGGGCGTTCAGCGACACCTTCGCGGGGATCGCGCCCGGATCGGTCGCCGGCTTCGTGTTCTTCCAGGTGGTCGGTGCGATCGCCGGCGCCGGGCTGGTTGTCGTGCTGTACCCGAGAGCGGGCGAGTCCGGGGACGAGATCGTCGTGCCGCACACAGATTCAGGAGTGATGTCGTGAAGAAGCCGATGGTGTTGTTCGTTTGTGTGCACAACGCGGGGCGGTCGCAGATGGCGGCGGGGTGGTTGCGGGAGCTTGCGGGGGAGCGGGTCGACGTACGGTCGGCGGGGTCGGAGCCGGGGGATCGGATCAATCCGGTCGCGGTCGAGGCGATGCGGGAGGCCGGGATCGACATCACTGCTGCCGTACCGCAACTGCTCGCGACCGAGGACGTCCGCGCGAGCGATGTCGTGATCACGATGGGCTGCGGTGACACCTGCCCGGTCTTTCCGGGCAAGCGGTACGAGGACTGGGAGCTGACCGATCCAGCGGGGCAGCCGATCGAGGTGGTCCGGCAGATCCGCGACGAGATCCGTGGCCGGGTCGAGAAGCTGGTCGCGGAGCGGTTATTCGATTGACGGCGCCGTCGGCGTGCTGATCTGCTGGGCAGACGTGCGTCGGACGAGCCGGTGCGGAGCGAAAGGAGAGTGCCTATGTCTGTCCTGTCCTGCGGTTTCGCTCTGAAAGGTTCTTCGGTTTGGCTTTCGCACGTTCGTTCAGTTGTGAACATTGCGGCGTAGAGGTCTCCCTCGACGCCCCCGGCACGACCCATCGCAACCACTGCCCGAGTTGTCTGTGGTCGCGGCATCTCGACCGCAACGTCCCCGGTGATCGCAAGGCGGACTGCTCCGGCGGCATGGAGCCGATCGCGGTCACGGTCCGCGGTGAGGGCCGTTGGGTCCTCATTCACCGGTGCACCAACTGCGGCCGTCTCCGGCTCAACAAGACCGCCGGTGACGACAACGCCTTGCAATTGATGCGGCTGGCAGCGCTTCCGCTGTCGATGCCCTTCATCCCGTTCGCGCCTCCGCCTGCAGCTGAGGCCGAGCCGAACGGTCGCCCGCGCAAGCCGCGCGCCCGCAAGGTCAAAGCGGAATGACAGCGAGTCCGGAGCGCCGCCCAACGGCGCTCCGGACTCGCCCGGCCATGCCGAGGGCCGGCTCCGCCATGCCCTCGCGCCGGCGCTGTCGTGACCTCTCGGTTTGCGCTCTGCCCTTCATGCGATAATGATAACGGTTGTCATTTCATTCCGCTCGAAGGTTGGATCTGTCGTGAATCGCAGACTGTTCGCAGTGCCCGTCGTCGCTCTCGCCGCGCTGGGGGTGAGTTCCTGCTCGTCGGGCGACGACGCCAGTCCCGCCTCGTCACCGGCGTCCTCCGGCGGCGCGAAGATCAAGGTGGTCGCGTCGACCGACGTCTGGGGTGACCTGGCCGGCAGCGTCGGCGGCGACAAGGTCGAGGTCACCTCGATCATCACCAGCCCGGACGCCGATCCGCACGAGTACGAGGCCAACACGCGTAACCAGCTGGCGCTCACCGACGCGGCGGTCGTGATCGAGAACGGCGGCGGGTACGACGACTTCATGGACCGGATGCTGACGAGCGCGAAGAACACCTCGGCCACCGTGCTGAACGCGGTTACCATCTCGGGCAAGAAGGCCGCCGCCGGCGAGGAGCTCAACGAGCACGTCTGGTACGACTTCCCGACCGTCGCGAAGGTCGTCGACCAGCTTCAGCAGGCGTACGCGAAGGCTGCTCCTGCGGATGCGTCGACCTTCCAGCAGAATGCCGCCGACCTGAAGCAGAAGCTCGACGGGCTCACGCAGCAGGAGGCGACTCTCAAGGCGAAGTACGACGGCCAGCCGGTCGCCATCACCGAACCGGTGCCGCTCTACCTGCTCGACGCGGCCGGCCTGCAGAACAAGACTCCGGACGAGTTCAGTGAAGCCATCGAGGAGGACACCGACGTACCCGCAAAGGTCCTGGACGAGACCCTGCAGCTCT
>DASSDE010001095.1:0-3724 GCA_035697365.1 Kribbella sp.
GGCGGTCGACTTCCTCCGCGAGATCCAGAGCCTCGCGGCCCGCTTCGACGTACGGCGGGTGGACGGACCGGACTATCGCCATCGCGGGCTCCCGGTCGCGCCTTCCCCCTGGCCGGACGAGAAGGTCGAGCAGGAGGCCGCCGTACGCCCGAACGCATCCTGCGATGACTTCGTCGACCTCCACCGGCACCTGGCCGAGCTCCACCCGAGCAAGTACGGCGCCCTGCTCGACGGCATCGAGACGGTCGGCATCACCGACGTACGTCCCCTCACCGACGAGAACATCGCGCTCCGGATGGTCGTTCTCGCCGACCGCATGTACGACCGCAGCATCCCCTTGCTCGCCGGCGGCGTACCGCTGGACCAGCTGTTCTCGGCCGAGATGCTCAAGGGCGGCTACCGCAAGAAGTACCTCCGCGCCCTCTCCCGCCTGATCGCCCTGGCCCGCGCATCCTGAGCCGACGCTTCGAACCGCGGGCAAGCCCGCCCCGGGCGATCCGGTGCTGTGCTTCCCTGAACGGATGGGAACCTACGGCCGCTGGCCGCTGCGCATCGCCGGCTACCTCGTGGTGACGCTGGTGGCGGCGTACGTCTTCACGTCCATCGGAGCGGGCTACTACGACGCCCGCGAGTGCCCGCATCCCGATCTGGACGCCGACTGCGACGCAGCCCTCGGCGGCCTGGTCTGGGGCGGCGCGGCGGTCGGCGTCTGCGTAGTGCTCGTCGTGACGATCGAGTCGATCCTGTGGAGCAAGCGAATCAACCGGCGCGCCGAGCTGGAAGGCCGCTAGCGGGCTGTCCCCGCCGCACCTGACCTCCCGTGAAGTCGGGAGGGGATGAGGCAGGATGTGTGGATGGCGAAGCAGAAGAAGGGCGAGAAGGGTGCCGGCGGGGGACTGCGGGAGTTGCTGAGGGTGCCGGCCGGTGAGGTGGACCTGACGACGTACGACACGCGGTCGACGGCAGGGTTCAGCGGCAACAAGGACGACGGCAAGACCGCACTGGCAGACCTCGGCGCCGAGGTGTCGGACTGGCAGGAGCGGCTGTTCGCCGAGGGACGCAGCGGCGGCGAGCGGAGCATCCTGCTCGTGCTGCAGGGGATGGACACCTCCGGCAAGGGCGGTGTGATCCGGCACGGCGCGGGTCTGATGGACCCGCAGGGCCTGAAGATCACCTCGTTCAAGGCGCCGACGCCGGCCGAGAAGCGCCGCGGGTTCCTGTGGCGGATCCGGCAGGCGGTGCCGGGCGCCGGGATGATCGGCATCTTCGACCGGTCGCACTACGAGGACGTACTGATCGCCCGGGTTCGGGAACTGGTGACGCCGAACGTGTGGACCCGGCGCTACGACCAGATCAACGAGTTCGAGGCCGAGCTGACCGCGCGCGGCGTGACGATCGTGAAGTGCTACCTGCACATCTCGCCGGACGAGCAGCGGGCCCGGCTCGAGGCGCGGCTCGACGACCCGACCAAGCACTGGAAGTACAACCCGGGCGACGTCGACGAGCGGCAACTGTGGCCGGACTACATGGACGCGTACCACTCGGCGATCGAGCACTGCAACACGCCGGACGCGCCCTGGTACGTGATCCCGAGCGACCGCAAGTGGTACCGCAACTGGGCCGTCACCACGATCCTGCTGGAGACCCTCAAGGAGCTGAACCCGGAGTGGCCGGCGGCCGATTTCGACGTCGCCAAGGAGAAGAAGCGCCTCGCGGCGACCTGAGGGCGGGTCAGGATGATTGAAGAACGTCGGCGAACGGTGGCCGTGGCGCTGGTCGCCGTGGCTCTCGGTCTGCTGTTCGCCGGCCGCTTCGTGACGTTCGAGGACGGCGGGCTGGACTGGCTGTTCCCACTCGGTCTGCTCGCGGTGCTGCCCGCGGTGGCGTCGCTGATCGTCGCCTGGCCGGATCCGCGGGCGCGGTTGTGGCTGGGGATCGTGCTTGCCGCGCTGATGCTGCTGATCGGCTGGCAGGGCGCGGTCAACGACGAATTCCGCTTCGTGTGGGGAAGCTGGGAGGGCGAGTTCTGGTTCTTCGAGGTCTTTCTCTTCCTACTGTCATCCGTGCTGCTAACGACGGCCGGCGTTGCATTGGGTGGCCGTCGATGGCTGCTGCGCATCCCGGCGTACCTGATCGGCATGTTCGTGCTGGCAATCGCCGTCGCCGCGATCACGGCGACCTACTACGGGAGCACTTGCACGGGCGACGAGGAGGAGGGGTGCCTGGCGGCGCTCGGCGGGCTCGTGTGGGGCGCGGCCGCGTTCGTCGCGAGTCCGGTGTTGATCGTGGTGATCGAGCTGCTGCTGTGGTGGCGGCGCCGGCACAAGGCTGGTCTCACTCGTCGGGGTTGATGCCGTGCCGGCGGAGGAGGTCGCGGAGTTTGGCGACCTGCTCGTGGAGACGTTCGTTCTCGTCGAGGACCGAGTTCAGCTCGGCGACCAGGTGATGCCGGCGGCCGTACGTCGTCCAGTTCTCGGGCGGGTCACTGGCGAGCATCCCGGTGACGAGGTCCTCGGAGCGCTGCCGCCAGTTCATGTGTTTCTCGAGCTTGCGGCGTACCTTGTCGACGTCCTCGGCGAGCTTGGTGATGATCTGACCGCCGACCCCGTCGCCGTCGTGCAGCACACCGAGGAGCATGTGCTCCGGCGCGACCTGCTCCGCGCCCCGCGCCCGCGCCTCGCCCCATGCGAACTCGAACGTGCTCTTCGCGCGCGGCGTGAACGGGATCGCGCCCGCACGGGCGCCGCTCTTCCCGCGCCCGATGATCTCCACCACCAGGTCCCGGACCGCCGGGCCGGTGATGCCGAGGTCCGCCAGCACCCGCGACGCGACGCCCGTCCCGAGGGCGATCACGCCGAGCAGCAAGTGTTCGGTGCCGACGTACACGTGGTCGAGGCCGCGGGCCTCCTCCTGCGCCAGGACGATGACCTGCCTGGCCGGTTCGCTGAACTGTTCGTACATCGCGTCTCCCGTCCACCACTCCTGGACTGCGTCGTCGAGATCGAGCAGCAACTCGATCTTCAGGTGTTCCTGCAGGTCGTCGGCCGTCACCGGATAATGCTCGAGGCGGCTCCGGACGAACCTGATCGCCTCGTCGGGGCCGGCGTCACCGCTGCTGATCCGGTCCAGCAGGTCGTCGACATCCGTAACCGGCTCGAGTTGCAGGTCGGCGCGGTTCAGCGAGACGAACTGCAGGACGACGGCGACCGCCACCACCCGGTTGGCGCCGTCGAACGGGCGCTCTCGCACCAGGCCGGCGAGCAGGACGCCGGCCGTCTCCGCGAGCCCACTCGTCCGGCGGACGTCGGCGAGCACCCGGTCGATCGCATCCAGATCCGACCGGCGGACGACGTCGTCCGACGCGCACCGCAGCACCCGCGCGGCGACGGCGAGCACGTCGTACCGCCCGAGGTAGCGCATCAGCCGTCGCCACGCATCCGGCGCAGCGACTGCTCGTGGCGGCTCAGGTTCTCCTCGAGCAGCCGGCTGAACTGGTCGTCCTGCCGCCGCTGATCCACGAGCGCCGCGATCGCCTCCCGCGCCACGTCCGACACCGACCGCCCCTCCACCGCAGCCACCGTCTGCAACCGCTCCGCCAACTCCGGCTCCAACCGCAAGAGGATGTTCTTCGTCTTCTCCATAGATATCAAGATATCATGTTGGCTTGGTCGTCCAGGCAGGCAGAAGTCCCCGAAACAGGGCTGTCCACCCCGGTTTCAGCGGG
>DASSDE010001096.1:0-11403 GCA_035697365.1 Kribbella sp.
CCGGCCCGAAGGGATCCGGGCGATGCACGAGAAGCTGGTCGGCCTGCATCACCCGGAGCTCTGCCCGGCGACGTACGTCGGTGCCGATCCGCAAGCCCTGCGGGCGTTCGTGGCGCGGGTCGGGATCGCCGTCGTGAAGCCGGTCGACGGCTTCGCGGGACGTGATGTCTGGCTGGTGCGCAACGACCGGTCGGCGCTCGCACTGCTGGAGTCGGCGACGCACGGCGGGCGCCGGCAGGTGATCGCCCAGGACTACCTGCCGTCCGTTGCGGAGGGCAACAAGCGGCTGTTCCTGCTCGACGGCGAGATCGTCGGTGCCGTCCTGCGGCGGCCGGCCGCCGACGACTTCCGGATCGGGCCTCCGGTCGCCCCGGCCGACGTCGACGAGCACGACCGCACGATCGCCGCCGTCCTCGGGCCGGAACTCCGCGCCCACGGCCTCGTCATCGCCGGAGCCGACGTGATCGACGGCCGGCTGATCGAGGTCAACGTCACCTGTCCCGGCGGCATGCACAAGACCGACGCCCTGCTCGGGACCCACCTCAGCCAGACCATCGTGAGCTACTTGTTCGAGGGAGCACTGCTATGAGCACTATTACTGTTGTCTGCATCGCCCTGCTGGGCATCCTGCTGTTCCTGCTCGGCGCCAACGTCACACGCAACCGCGCGCTGCGTGGGGCAGGCAACCAACTGCCGACCGATCCGGCCGACCCGTTGCTGATCGCGGTCCGCGCGCACGGGAACGCCGCCGAGTACATCCCGACGATGATCGTGTTGCTGCTGGTCTGCTCGGTGCTGTCGGACAGCCGGCTGATCGACGTCCTCGCGATCGCCGCCGTCGTCGTCCGCTGCACCCACGCGCTGGGCATGCTGCGGTCCAGGACACTGGCGACCCACGGCCCGCTCCGCGATGTCGGTGCCCTGGGCACCTATCTGGTCGGGATCGCGCTCGGGGTCACCGCGATCGTGACGATCTGAGCGCCGTCGGCGTACTGCCGGTGAGCTGCCGGAAGACCCGCGCGAAGTGCTGACTGGAGCTGAAGCCGAGGCTCAGCGCGAGCGCCGTGATCGTCACGTCGCTGGACTCGAGAAGCTGCCGGGCGCGGTCGATGCGGCGCTCGTTCAGGTACCGGTGCGGCGGCTGGCCGAGCTCCGCGGCGAAGAGCTCGGCCAGGTACGCCGGTGCGAGGCCGGCCCGATCCGCCAGGTCCCGCAACGTCCAGCGTTCGTGGAACTCCTGGTCGAGCAGGCGTTTCACCGTCCGTACGGCGGGATGCATCGCGAGCTGCGGCGCGGCGGTCGGCGCCAGCGACCGGGAGAACGCGAGCACCAGATGATCCACTGCGAGCGTCAGGCCGGTCCCGGCGTACTCGTAGCGGGTCGTCAACTCCCGCACCAGTTGGGCGAAGGCGTACGCGACGTCGCCGGCCTCCCGATGGACGACCGCCGAAGGTCTGGCCAGATCGGGATGACGACGGGCAACCACGTCCAGGTCGACGGCCGCGAAGTAGAAGTGATGGTTGCCGGACCGCCCCGCGAGGTGATGAGTGACATCCGGCGGTACGGCGAACAGCTCCCCCGGATGCAGCACGTAGCTCTCGCCGCCGGCGACCCAGTGCGTGGTGCCGTGCTGCTGCAGGTAGATCTCCCAGACCGGGTGCTCGTGCGGCGCGATCAGGAACTGCTCGGGCACCCACTGCTCGCCCGCGTGCACCAACCCGCTGACCGGATCGAACCGGTCCGCGTGGAAGCCGGCGCGCAGCCCGTCGGGGCGAAAGACAGCCACCTGAAGATTGTGTCCAACCGGCTGAACATCGGCAACGCCCCGACGTCGCGGACTTCCTATCGTGAACGTCATGGACGCTGACGACATTGCCTTCTTTCGTGAGTACGGGTACTGGATCTCGCCGGTGATCGTGCCGTCCGACGTACTGGACGCGGCCGAGCGCGGGATGGAACGGTTCTACGCCGGCGATCACGACCACGTACTGCCCGACGTACCGGGGACGAGGGGCTGGCAGCCTGAGCACGGCGACGTCCTGCGGAAGAACGACTACTCGTCGCTGCGGGTCGACGAACTGGCCGCGCTGGTCCGGCATCCGGCGATCGGGGCGACCGCGGCCGCGCTGTGCGGGGCGGACGGGATCCGGTTGTGGCACGACCAACTGCTCTACAAGCCGCCCGGCGGGTCAGCCGCGAAGGTCGGCTGGCACACGGACCGGCAGTACTGGCAGTCGTGTACGTCGGACAACATGCTCACCGCATGGGTCGGGTTCCACGACGTCGACGAGGTGAACGGTGCGGTTGCCTTCCTGCCCGGCAGCCATCGCTGGTCGGTGACCGGACTGGACTTCTTCTCGCAGGACGCGGCCGGGCTCGAGGCGTCGATCGTCGAGCAGGGCTTCGACCCGACACCCGTCGTACCGCGAATGCAGCGGGGACAGGTCAGCTTCCATCACTGCCGGACGGTGCACGGCAGCTCGGCCAACCTGAGTACGGCGCCACGCCGATCGCTGGCGATCCACCTGCAGCCGTCGGACAACCGCTGGCGCCCCGGCTCCGCACACCCGAACGACGACCTCGTCCGCCGCACCCCTGACCCCGACTACACCGACCCGGCGATCCAGCCCCAGCTCTGGCCCTAGGTGATGTCCTTGACGACCGCGCCCTGCTTCATGATCAGCGCGAACGCCGTCTCGGGGCTGGCCAGCAACTGGAGGTCGTCCAGCGGGTTGCCGTTGACGAGGATCAGGTCGGCAAGCGCGCCCTCCTCGACGACCCCGAGGACACCGGGGTAAGGGTTCCGCTCGCCGGACAGCGCGAGTAGCTCGGCGTTCGTGACGGTCGCCATCATCAGTACTTCGGCCGGCGTGAACCAGCGGGTCATCTTGGCCAGTTGCTTGCCCTGCTTGGCGGCCAGCCCCGGATCGAACAACGTGTCCGTACCCCACGCCAGCCGGACGTCGTGCTTGCGAGCCAGCTCGTACGCCGTGTCGGTCCCGCGCGCCATCTGGTCGAACTTCGACTGGTTCCCCGGCGGGACCGGTGGCGCGTCCTCGTCGTCCAGGAACGGTTGCAGCGACCACCAGACGCCGTTCTCCGCCATCAGCGCAGCGGTCTCGTCGTCGAGCAACTGGCCGTGCTCGATGCACTTGACCCCGGCGCGGACGGACTGCTGGACGGCGCGCGGCGTGTAGGCGTGCACCATCACGTACGTACCCCAGTTCGCCGCGGCCTCGACGGCCGCGTGCAGCTCGTCCTCCGTGTACTGCGTGACGTCCAGCGGATCGTACGGCGAAGCGACACCGCCGCCGGCCATCAGCTTGAGCTGTGAGGCACCGAGCATCAGCTGCTCCCGGGCGGCCTCGAACACCGCGCTGACGCCGTCGGCGATCCGGACCGCGCCGACCAGCTCGGCATGACTCAGATGTCCGGTACGGCCGCGCGGCACCTCGTGCCGGGTCCGGAAGTCGCCGTGCCCACCGGTCTGCGAGATCATCGCGCCGGACGGATAGATCCGCGGCCCCGGCACCAGGCCGGCATCGATCGCCTGCTTCAGCCCGAGCGACGGGCCGCCGGCATCGCGGACCGTGGTGAAGCCGCGCAGCAACGTCTCCCGCGCGGTGGCCGCCGCGACGATGTGCAGGTACCCGACGTCGCCCATCATCGCCGTCATCAGCGGTACCGCGGCGAACAGCGAGTGCCAATGCGCGTCGATCAGCCCCGGGATCAGCGTCCGTCCGGCACCGGAGACGACGTGCGCGCCGGGCGGGGCCTCGGCGGCCGCGGAGATCTCGTCGATCATGCCGTCGGTGACCACGACCTGCACCGGGTCGCCGACGCTGCCGCGCCGTACGTCCAGAACGCGCACCTGCCGGAAGACGGTCGGCTGTCCCTGGGTCACGGTGCCACCTCTCGCAGTGGGTTCAGGTGCAGCGTAGGTCCGCGTCGGACAGGTCTGCTCACCCGATCTGGAGGAGGAAACCCGGGCTCGAACCAGTCACGCTCCTGGTGACGCCGGAGGCCGTATGGAGGACACGCACAGGGTCAGGACCGTGGTCGCGGTGATCCTGATCGTTGCCGGGTGCCTCCTGACGCCGGTTGCCGTGACGGCCGCGTGGGCGCGGACGCAGGTGACGAACACCGACCGGTACGTCGACAACGTCGCTCCGCTGGCGGCCAACACCGACGTACGGAACGCCGTCGCCGACCGGGTCACCGACGTGATCCTGCGTAATCTGCCGGAACGGATCGCGGGCAGTGCTCGCGGCGTCGTCCGCGGCCAAGTCGGTCAATTGGTCGAGAGCGACTCGTTCCAGAGCCTGTGGCGCAGCGCCAATCAGACGGCGCACGGTCAGCTGGTCAACATCCTCACCGGTCGCGGGCCGGTCAACGTCAACGGCGACACAGTCAGCATCGATCTCGGCCCGTTCGTCGCGGCGGCCAGGGAGCGCCTGGTTGCGTCCGGATTCACCGCTGCGGAGCGGATCCCTGACGTCCACCAGAGCTTCGACCTCTTCGCTTCGCCGGACCTGCCCCGGGCCCAGCGCGCCTATCGCCTGCTCGACAAGTACGGTGCCGTGCTGCCGTTCGTCGCGGGCGGGTTGCTCGTGCTGGGGCTGTGCGTCGCCGTGCGCCGTCGCCGTACGCTCATGGGCGCCGGTTTCGGCGTGGCTGCCTCGATGGTGGTGCTCGGCCTTCTGGTGGTGATCGGTCGGCAGCTCTACCTGGACCGGTTGCCTGCCGCCATTGCACCGGCGACGGCGACCGCGGTGTTCGACACCGTGACCCGGTCCCTGCGGACGACGCTGGTGGTGATCTTCGTGGTCGGTCTGATCGTGGCCGGTGCGGCCCTGCTCACGACGCGGCTCACCCGGCCGGAGCGCACGGCGGAATCTGCAGAACTTCCACGATCGTGACGCCGAGCATGTCGAGGTGGTTCAGGATGCCGGCCAGCGCAGCCTGGTCGGCCAGCTCTCCGTGCAGCACGGTCTGCACCGGCTCGGAGTCCACCGCCAGTGCGGGAAACGCGTCGGTCAGCTCGTGTGACAACGTGCCCTGCACCCGGATCACGTAGTGGCCCATGGCAACGCCCCTTTCCCCGCCACTGTGCCGAGGTCGCGGCGGCCGGGCATCACCCTTCCCGGGCGATAGGTGGCGGCTCCCCCGGATCGTGGGAGGTCGCAGCGCGGGAATGGCGGCAGGGTGGTGGAGTGGCCGAGCCCGTACCCCGACCGGCATCGACCCACAAGGCGGGCCGGCGCCGCGTTCCGCGGGCGGTCGTCCGCGTGGGCCGGTTACTGCTCGTCGCCGTCGTCGCCTGGCTGCTGCTCCGGTTGCTGCGGGCGATCGACTGGAGCCAGGTCGGGTACGCGATGACGCATCTCGACCCGTGGCAGATCGTGGTGATCCTGCTCGTACTGCCGATCCGCCGGTTCGTACTCGCGACGCCGCTGGCCCTGTTCGTCACCGGTCTCGGCGTTCCGCGCGCGATGGTCAACGACGTCGCGGCGACCTCCGTGTCGACGATCGCGCCGTCGCCGGGCGATGTGGTCGTCCGGCTGGCGATGCTGCGGTCGTGGGGTATCGATGCGAAGGCGGCCGCGTCCGGGCTGACGCTCAGCACGCTGATGTTCTACGTCGCCCGGTTGGCCGCGCCGGTGCTCGGGTTCGTCGTGTTCTGGGCCACGCGGACGTTCTACGCGCCGTTCGGCTGGGCCGCCCTGGTCTTCGGTGCCGGTGCCGCCGCGCTGCTGGTCGGCCTGGTCTACGCCGTCCGGGCGGAACGCACCGCCGCCGCGCTCGGCCGGCTGCTCGGCACCGTGATCCACAAGGTACGTCCGTCGGCCAAGGGACCGGACGAGTGGGCCGAACGACTCGTCGACTTCCAGACGCACAGCGCCGGACTGCTGAAGGCGAAAGGCCGGCTGGCGGTTCTCGGGCTGTGCGGGCTGGTCGTTGTGGAGACGGGTGTGCTCGTCCTGTGCCTCGGGTTCGTCGGCGTTCCGATGAGCGGCACCACGATCCTCCTGCTCGCCTGCACGTTCCTCGCCATCTACCCGATGACCGGTCTGCCGCTGATGGGCGCCGGCGTGCTCGACGCGAGCTTCACGGCCTTCGTCTCCTCACACAGCGAGTTGGAGCCGACGACGATGGTGGCCGGCCTGCTCGTCTGGCGGATCGCGGTTCAGGCAGTACCGGTCGTGGTCGGACTGCTGACGCTCGCGTACTGGCGCCACCGGGATCGAGGAGGCGCGGGCCATCGTGTGGGCCATCGTGCGGACTAGGTCTCCAGGTCACCTGGATCGGGTGATCCTGTCGTCGGCGCTGCTCGTGCTGGTAGCGCTGTTCGGTCCGGGCGTGGAGCCCGCCTCGGCCGCGACCTCACCGGATGATGTCGCGGCCCAGCAGCTGGCCGAGCGGTACGCGCCGGTCGTCAAGCTGCAGGACAGCGCGGCCAACTGTGCCGACGGGGAGCACTTCCGGCCAACCGACGTCGAGGCCGTGCTCGGCAACCAGCAGGTCGCCCTGCGCGGGCCGTGGCGCCCTCCCGACCTGATCAAGACGCAGCCGCAGGGCGCGGACCTCGGACTGCACTACCCCGGCCATTTCCTGGACTTTCCGGGCGATCCGCTGCGGCCCGGCTGCGACTACGCGAACTGGTCGGCTCAGCTCAACGCCGAGTACGGCGCGACTGTCTACGCGCACGTGGCTCGCGACGCCGCGTACCCCGGCCAGCTCTCCTTGGAGTACTGGTTCTTCTACATCTTCAACGACTACAACAACACCCACGAAGGCGACTGGGAATCGATCCAGCTGATCTTCGACGCGGCCACGCCGGCGGACGCACTGACCACCGCCCCGACCGCGGTCGGGTACAGCCAGCATGGTGGAGCCGAACGCGCTCGGTGGGGCGACGCCAAGCTCGAGCTCGTCGACGGGACGCATCCAGTCGTCTACCCGGCGGCGGGTTCGCATGCGAACAAGTACGGGCAACGTCTGTACCTCGGACGCGGCTCGGAGGGACTGGGCTGCGACGACACGACCCGGCCTGAGGCGGCGATCAACCCCAAGGTCGCGTACGTCCCGTTGAACCGCGCGGACTACTTGGCCGGGTACCCGTGGCTGGGGTTCGAGGGCCGTTGGGGCGAGCGGCAGCGCTCGTTCTTCGACGGACCGACCGGGCCGAACATGAAAGCGTCCTGGACCACGCCGATCCAGGACGCCGAGTCGACCTGGCGCGACGACAGCACCACTGTCCCGGCCGGAGCGTTGCTCGGACCGAGCAGCACGAACGTCTTCTGCGCCGCGGTCGGCACCGGCTCGAACCTGCTGCGCGAGACCCTCGACCGGACGTGGCTGCTCGGGTTGCTGCTCGCCGCCCTCGTCGCGGTCGTGTGGTTCGCCGCAAGCCGGACACGCTGGACGGACGCGGATCCGCTGCCAGCCCGCCGGCCGCGCGCATGGGGGCAAGCGGTGCGGTCCGCGATTCGCCTGTTCCGCCGCCAACCGCGCCTGTTCGGTGGGTTCGCGGCCGCACTTGCTGTGCTGAGCCTGATCACGGTGAGTTTGGCAAGGTTGGAGGCAGCCAGACGGGACGCGCCGACCGACCTCGGCGCACCGACCGAGGACGCGACCGGCTTCTGGGCCTCGATCCTCGCGCTCGTGGTCACGCTGCTCACGATCGCGACGTACGTCGTCCTGCTGGCGGTCGTGATGCGCACCCTGGAGCAGCTCGATCGCGGCGCACCGGTGACGGCCGCGGGCGTACTGCGGGACGTGGTGACGATCCGCGCGCCGCTGGCTCGCGCCGCCATACAGTACGTCGTCGCGCTGTTCGTCCTGACGATTTTCGTCGCGACGATCCCGCTGGCCATCTACTACGCAGTCAGCCGCGCGTTCGTCGTCCAGGTGCTGGTCGCCGAGCAGTGTTCCGGCGGTACGGCTCTGAGACGCAGCCGTCGACTCGTCGCCCGCCGATGGTGGCGAACCGCCGTACCGCTGGCCCTCGTGGTGGGGCTGGGCCTCGCGGTCGGGCCGATCGCCGGCATCATCTTGCTGCTCGCCACCGACTGGTCACCGACACTGATCAACGTGGTGTCGTCCATCCTCTTCGCACTCGCGATGCCGATCGCCGCCGCGGCTGTGGCCTATCTGTACTTCGACCGCGCAACAGATCGGTCACCCGGATCGGGTGAGCTCCCGGACGCGGCGCGAACCTATTCTCGGGACGGCCAGGAGCGTGCGGCGCACGACTCGCCATCGCTGCCGCCCGGCTCCTGAGCGGATCGGAGGTCGAGATGGGCCAGGCCGCGAACGAACCCCCGGCCACACCCTCGACAGGCGGGCACCGCTTCCACCTCGCCGAGCTGCTGACGCTCGGCCTCCCGGTCGGCCTGGTCGTCGGCGCGCTGGTGACCGCGCTGATCTTCCTCCTCGTCGGCCGCGACAACACCGCCGGCGCAGCCTCCCGGTCCGGCCGGGCAGATCCCGGTACGGCGATGTGCGCGGCGATCCCGGTGGCCAACCGGGTCCTGCCGTCGATCGTGACCATCTCGGCCCGCCGTGGCTCCGCCGCCGGCACCGGGTCGGGGCAGATCGTTCGCAGTGGCGGGTACATCCTCACCAACGACCACGTCATCTCCGTCGCGGCCGGCACCGGAGGCGCGGTGTCGGTCCGGTACAGCGACGGCCACAGTTCCGACGCGTCGATCGTCGGCCGCGACCCCAGTACCGACCTGGCCGTGCTGAAGGCTGCCGACGGCGCCGACAACTATCCGGTCATCCAGTTGGGCTCGTCCGGTTCGCTGCAGGTCGGCCAGCCGGTCATCGCTCTCGGTGCGCCGCTCGGGCTGAGCAGCACCGTCACGTCAGGCATCGTGAGCGCGCTGGACCGCTACGTTCCGGTGCCGGGTGACGAGGTGACTCACCACCTGATCGGCGCCGTCCAGACCGACGCGGCCATCAACCCCGGTAACAGTGGCGGTGCGCTGGTCGACTGCTCCGGGCGTCTGGTTGGCGTGAACGCCGCGATCGCAACGGTTCCGGACGCCTCCGGTACGAGCGGCGGCGGCAGCGTCGGTCTCGGTTTCGCGATCCCCGTCGACCTGGCCGAGCCGATCACCGACCAGTTGATCAGCACCGGAAAGCCGGGGCACCCGACGACCGGCCTCCAGGTTCAGGAGATCCCACCCGCGGTCGCGCAGGCGGCCGGCACCCCCGCCGGTCTGTTCGTGGCCGGAGTCGACGCCGGCGGTCCCGCAGTACAAGCCGGGCTGCAGGCCGGCGACATCATCACCGAGGTCGACGGCCAGCCGGCTGTCAGCAGCGAGCAGATCGTGGTGGCAACGTTGACCCGGCAGGCCGGCGACAAGCTCAAGCTGACCTATCTGCGGGCGGGGCAGTCGAACACCACCACCCTCACCCTGGGCACGCCGTAGTCCGGTTCAGGTCACGACGTCCGAGGCGAGCAGATCGAGACCGAGCCGGCGCGCCAGGAACTCCGCCGCGAGCCGGCCTCTGACACTGTTGCCAGCGGCATCCAATGGCGGGGAGAACGTCCCCAGTGCCCCCGTCCCCGGCGACACCGTGACGATGCCGCCGCCGATCCCGCTCTTCCCCGGAACGCCGACGTCGAGCAGCCAGTCGCCCGACGTCTCGTACAGACCGGCGACGGTCATCACCGCGAGCGTCACCCGGGCAATGTCCGGATCCACCACCCGCCGCCGCGTCGTCGGGCACACCCCGCCGTCCGCGAGCGTCGCACCCATCACCGCCAGATCGACCGCGCTGACCAGGAGACAGCTCTGCCTGGTGTAGAGCTCGGTCGCGACCTCTGCATCGCCTGCCAGACCACCCATGCTGCGCAGGAGCGCGGCCAGCGCCCGGTTGCGATGGTTCGTCGCCAGCGCCGAGTCCAGCGTCTCGGTGTCCAGGACGAGTTCGTGGCCGGCGAAGCCGGAGAGCCCGTCGAGGAGGAACCGCCAGCGGTCCTCCGGCGCCTCGCCGGGGGCCAGGCTCGTGGTCGCGATCGCGCCGGCATTCACCATCGGGTTCGTCCGTCCCGCCGGCGACTGCTCCACAGCACGTATGGAATTGAACGGCAGCCCGGTCGCATTCACACCGACCAGCTCGCGGACCGCATCGACGCCGATCGCCTGACAGACCAAAGCGAAGGCGAACGGCTTGGCCACGCTCATGATCGTGAACGTCCGCCGCGCATCGCCCGCCTCGAACAGCCGCCCGTCCGCGGCCGCCACACAGATCCCGAAAGCATCCACGTCGGCACGCTGCAGCACCGGATAGACATCGCTCACCGCACCGTCGGCCACGCCAACGAATCGCTCGTACGCCGTCTGTACCAACGTCTGCACCCGCGTAGCGATCGGCAACCCACCCGTCGACACATACCTGTCGGTCATCTCAGAACGGCCAGACCAGCGGAACGATGACCAGGGCCGTCACCAGCCACCAGAGCATCACCGGCAGTCCGAGCTTCCAGTAGTCGCCGAAGCGATAGCCCGCGGGGCTCATGATCATCATGTTGGCCGCCGTCGAGATCGGGGTCAGCAAGGACGCCGAACCTGCGACCGCGATGAGCATCAGCACCGGCTTCACCGACGTACCCGTCCCTTGGGCCGCCGCAACCGCGATCGGCGTGACGATCAGTACTGTCGCGGTATTGCTCACCACCTGCCCGAGCGCCCCGGTCAGCAGGAACAGCGCGAGCAGCAACAGGTACGGACGGCCGGCGCCGACCGCGTCCACGATGAGGCCGGCGATCCGGTCCGCGGCACCGCTGGACTGGATCGCCTCCGACAACGGGATCAGTGCACCGATCAGGACGACGATCTGCCAGGAGATCGCCCGGTACGCCTGCCGCGGGATGACGACCCGGGTCAGCACCATCGCCGTCGCGGCGAGCAGGCCGGCCATCGCGGCCGGTACGGCACCGGTCGCGAGCAGCACGATCATCACGGCCAGGATCGCGACCGCGATCGACGCGTTCGCACCCCACGGAACGGCCTGCCGGCGGACCGTCTGCGGGGAGTCCACGAGCAGGACGTCCCGGTCCTTCGTCAGCTCGTCCAGCGCCGACCAGGCCCCGTGCACAAGCAACGCGTCACCTTCGGCGAGCCGCGTCGGGCGCCGGCCGCGGTCCTTACCCATCCGCTGGACCGCGATGATGACCAGGTCGGGTCCGCGATGCATACCCGGGAAGACCGTCTCGCCGACCAGCGACGACCGCGGCGGGATGACGGCCTCGACCACGCCGGACTCGCGCGTGAGCAGGTTGTCCACCGGCGTCATCGCCACCGCGAGCCGCGCCTCTGCGGTCAGGTGATTGACCTCCGCGTCCGCGCCGGTCACGACCAGTACGTCACCGGCGACGAGCACCGCGGT
>DASSDE010001097.1:0-4229 GCA_035697365.1 Kribbella sp.
TCGACGACGTCACGGCCCCAGCGTCGGCCGCGCGCAGCGGCCCACGGTACTTCAGACGCCCACGGCAGCAACTTGGTTGACGTGTTGGCTGACGTGATGCTGGCGACCCCCGTCGATGTTCGCCAGCGTACAGGGGCCGCGGGCTACCACCGCAACGTGCCGTACCAACCACCGAGCGTGCCCGCCGCCACGCCTCACCCGGGGCCGAGCGTGCCGACCGCCCCGTCCTGCCCGGGGCCGGGCGTGCCTGGCGCCCCGCTTTGCTCGCGGACCCGTCGAGCAGATAGTCTTAGCCCTCGTCGCGTCTACTCCTCGAGTGGACCGTCGGAGGAGGCGTCGCCTAGTCCGGTCGATGGCGCCCGCCTGCTAAGCGGGTTGAGGGTAATCCCCTCTCGCGAGTTCAAATCTCGCCGCCTCCGCTCTGGGAGCTCTTTGCCTGCAAAAAGCGCAGGCAAAGAGCTCCGGTTATTTCTTCCGGGGGTGCAACCCCCGGACCCCGCCCGGAGGGGCTTCGACCCCCGGACCCCCGCTGGGTGTCCTACGCGGGGATGTTTCGTGGCGGGGTCTTGTGCTGCCCGGCGTGCTAGCCGTGTTGGCGGTACTGGGTTGCTGCTTCGGCTATCTGTTCTACCGAGCGTGGCGTCATGGGTTCTGGGGAGATGATGGCGTGGTTGATGCCTCGTTGCTCGTAGGCCTCTAGTGCTTTGGGCAGGTCTTGTACTGGAATGGCGTTCGGGCTGGGTTCGGCTGTTGGTTGGTCCGGGTCTCGGACGATCAGGCCTGCGGTACGGGTGATGCTGTCGGCCGGGCGGTTTGCGGTTTTGAGGGCTTCGTCGAGCGTGTTGAGGCGTTCGTCCAGCTTTTCTGACGGGGTGCCGTACCAGGCTGTGTTCCAGGCGTCGGCCCATTGGGTGATCAGGCCGAGCATGCGGGGGCGGTGGCCGGCCACGAGGATCGGGATGCGGTGGGGTGGGGCCGGGTCGAGGGTTGCTTCGTGGACCTGGTGGTAGGTGCCGTCGTACGTGACTGTCTCGCCTCGAACGAGACGCGCGACGATCTCCAGCCATTCTGCGAACCGGCCGACCCGGTGGTCGGTCGGTAGACCGAAGGCCTCGTACTCGGGGTCGTGCCAGCCGGCGCCGACGCCGAGGGTCAGGCGTCCGCTGGACACCTCGTCCAAGGTCGCCGCCATCTTTGCCGTCAGGCCGGGGTCGCGGAACGATGCGCAGAGCACCATGTTGCCGAGCTCAACCTTTTCGGTGACCGCGGCCACCGCAGTCAGCAGGGTCCAGCTGTCGTGCATGCCGAAGACCTGGCCGTCGGCATCCCGGTACAGGAAATGGTCCGCGATCCAGACCGAGTCCAGCCCGCCCTGCTCGGCCGCCTCGGCGACCGCCCGCACGTCCTTCCACCCCGGCATCCCGCCGCCCGGTCCGTCGCCGGCACCGAGGGGGAGCATCACACCGATCTTCATTCGCATGCCGTCAACGTACGGCGCCTGCGCGGCCAAAGCACAGCGTCGCGGGCGGTGCTCCGGAAAGCACAGCGCGGCGCCCCGGCGGGTGAGCCGGGGCGCCGCGCTGTTGTCCGGCCACTGGCTTCCGAAACAGCGGCCGGCGTTCGTCAGCCCAGACGGGCCTTCAGGTTGTCCAGCTCGCTCCGCAGCGCGGCCGGAACGGTGTCGCCGAGCTTGGCGAACCACTCCTCGATCAGCGGGAGCTCGGCCTTCCACTCCTCGGCGTCGACGTCGAGGGCGATCTCGAGATCCCGGGCGGTCAGGTCGAGCCCGGTGACGTCCAGGGCGTCCGCCGCCGGCACCCGGCCGATCGGCGTCTCGACCGCGTCCGCCTGGCCCTCGATCCGCTCGATGACCCACTTCAGCACGCGGCTGTTCTCACCGAAGCCCGGCCAGACGAACTTGCCTTCCTCGTCCTTGCGGAACCAGTTCACGTAGAAGATCTTCGGCAGCTGCGCCGCGTCGTGCTGCTTGCCGACGGTCAGCCAGTGGTCGAAGTACTGTCCCGCGTCGTACCCGAGGAACGGCAGCATCGCCATCGGGTCCCGCCGCACGACGCCGACCTGGCCGACGGCCGCGGCGGTCGTCTCCGAGGACAGTGTCGCCCCCATGAAGACACCGTGCGCCCAGTCGCGGGACTCGGTCACCAGCGGGACGGTGGTCGCGCGCCGGCCGCCGAAGATGATCGCGGAGATCGGTACGCCGTTCGGGTCGTCGTACTCGTCGGCGATGATCGGGCACTGCTTGATCGGCGTACAGAACCGGCTGTTCGGGTGGCTGGACAGCTCGCCCGAGTCCGGCGTCCACTCGCGGCCCTTCCAGTCGGTCAGGTGGTCCGGCGGGGTCGGCGAGTAGCCCTCCCACCAGACGTCGCCGTCGTCGGTCAGCGCGACGTTGGTGAAGACCGAGTTGCCCTTCTCGATGGTGCGCATCGCGTTCGGGTTCGTCTTCCAGCCGGTGCCGGGGGCAACACCGAACAGGCCGAACTCCGGGTTCACCGCGTACAGCCGGCCGTCCGCGCCGAACCGCATCCAGGCGATGTCGTCGCCGAGCGTCTCGACCTCCCAGCCGTCCAGCGTCGGGTCGAGCATCGCCAGGTTGGTCTTGCCGCAGGCGCTCGGGAACGCGGCCGCGACGTAGTGCACCTTCTTCTCCGGGGAGATCAGCTTCAGGATCAGCATGTGCTCGGCCAGCCAGCCCTCGTCGCGGGCCATCGCGCTCGCGATCCGCAGCGAGTAGCACTTCTTGCCGAGCAGCGAGTTGCCGCCGTACCCGGATCCGTACGACCAGATCGCGCGCTCCTCCGGGAACTGCACGATGTACTTCTCGTCGTTGCACGGCCACGGGACGTCCTGCTGGCCGGCCTCGAGCGGTGCACCGACGGAGTGCAGGCAGGGGACGTACGGCGCGTTCTCACCCATGGCCGCGAGCACGTCCGCACCGGTGCGCGCCATGATGCGCATCGACGCGACGACGTACGCCGAGTCGGTGATCTCCACGCCGAACATCGGCTTCTCGGCGGTCAGCGGGCCCATGCAGAACGGGACGACGTACATCGTCCGGCCGCGCATCGCGCCGCGGTACAGCCCGGTCAGCGTCGCCTTCATCTCGGCCGGGTCGACCCAGTTGTTGGTCGGACCCGCGTCCTTTTCCTTGACCGAGCAGATGAACGTACGCTGCTCGACCCGCGCGACGTCGGCCGGATCGGTACGTACCCAGAACGAGTTCGGCTTCTTCTCGTCGTTCAGCCGCACCATGGTGCCGGCCGCGATCAGTTCGCCGGTGAGCTTCGCGTACTCCGCCTCCGAGCCGTCGACCCAGTGGATCCGGTCCGGCTGGGTGAGTTCGGCGACCTCGGAGACCCAGGCCAGCAGGCCGGTGTGCTGCGTCGGGGCGTTGCTCAGGTCGTACGTCCGGCGGTCCTCGAGGGGGTCCGTGGAGTCGGCTCGGTGGTCGGCTTTGGTACGGGTCGGATTGGCGATGGTCGTCATTCGCGGCTCATTTCCCCTCTCGGCTGCCGGGATCCGGCGGCGCCTGGCCCTTCGACGCTGAAGGCGGTACGGCGTCCGGCCGCCGGGGTCTCCGGCGGGTCGCTGCAGCTGGCTGGCGGTGTGATCTGTCGCATACCAGTCGATCCAGTGGATACATACCAGTGTGCAAGTGGTACTAACCGTACGCGACCGACCCCGGGTCTGAGAACCGCCTGGAAGTGAACCCGGTCACAAAGTTTCCGCGACAATCGCTTTCCCGCGCCGCTTGTGAAAAAGAGAACGGCCCGCGCTGTCTGCGCGGGCCGTTCCGGGAGATTTTGCGGTGCGTCAGCTGGTCTGCCGCCAGATGTCGTTCACGACCCGCTGGACGTCGGGCGCCTCAGCGGGCTGGCCGTAGACCATCGCGCCGATCAGCCACCACTGACCGCCGCTGTGGAACGCACGCGTCATCGTGATCGTGTACGGCGTCTTGGCCGACACGGTCAGCCAGGTCCGAGCGTCCTTGGCGGTCGCCGGCGCCGTGGTCTTGAAGAGCTTCGTCCACTGCTGGTCGAAGGACGGCCGGTCCGCCAGGCACTTGGCCAGGTCCGCGCACGGGTGCAGCGCGAGCTGCGCCTGCATCGCATTCTTCAGGCCGCCGGGCGCGTAGTCGTTCTTGGTCACGATCTTGCGCAGGACCAGCTGCGACGATTCGCCGAGGAAGCTCACCAGCGGCGGCCGCG
>DASSDE010001098.1:0-5705 GCA_035697365.1 Kribbella sp.
CCGACGGGGAGCTAGGACACCTGATCAGGTGTCCGAGGTCCCCGCGAGGTGTTCAGGCCTGGCCGATCTCCGACTTCAGCTGGACGAACCAGTCGACGCCGGCGTCGAACTCCTTGCCGCCGGCGATCCGCGGGAACTCGATCGCCCGCAGCTCGTCGCCGCGCTCCTCGTCCTGGCCGACGACCCCGGACTCACCGCGCAGCGCGGCGTCGACGGCGTAGTCGGTGCACTGCTTGATCAGCGCGAGGTCGCGATCGTTGGCGGCGGCCGACCGGCTGAAGTAGCCGCTCTTCTGCACCATCGTCTTCTCCGCGCCGATCCGCTCCGCGAACTGCTTCGCGAACCAGGC
The DNA here is from genome assembly GCA_035697365.1 of Kribbella sp. Classification (GTDB taxonomy): domain Bacteria; phylum Actinomycetota; class Actinomycetes; order Propionibacteriales; family Kribbellaceae; genus Kribbella. Next base: position 350 of record DASSDE010001098.1, read on the forward strand.
GCCCGGGTTGATCGTGTCCAGCTTCACGTGCCCGAACGGGTCCCGCCCGACCTCCTCGCCGCGCGCCTCCAGCTCGGCGACGATCGCCGGCACGCCGGCACCCTCGGACAGGAAGATGTTCACGCAGTCCGCGGAGTCCATCACCTTGCGCAGCCGCTCCGCCTCGGCGTCCAGGTCGATCGTTGCCTCCGGCACGTACACGGCGTGCACCGACCAGCCGTCCTTGTCCAGGCCGATGCCCGGGTTCCACTCCTGCGCGTCGACCCACTGCTGGTACTCCCGCGCGGTTTCCGCGGTCAGCCACCCACAGTTCCGGCCCATGACCTCGTGGACGATCAGCATCCGCGGGTTCGAGCTGTGCTCGGCGATGATGTTGCGGGCGAACAGCGCGCCCTGCTCCGCCGCGGTCCAGGCCCCCAGGCTCTGCCGGATCGGCACCACGTCGTTGTCGATGGTCTTCGGCAGGCCGACCACGGTCAGGTCGTAGTCGTGCTCCTGCAGGTACGCCGCGAGGTCGGCGGCCGTCGTGTTGGTGTCGTCACCGCCGATGGTGTGCAGTACGTCGACGCCGTCCGCGACCAGCCGCTCGGCGGCCACCTGAAGGGCGTTCTGCCCGTCCTGGATCAGGCCGCGCTTGACCAGGTCCGCGGTGTTGGTCAGCTTCACCCGGCTGTTGCCGATCGGGCTGCCGCCGAACTTGTGCAGCACGGCGGCCTTGCTCCGCACCTCGGGCGTGACCTCGAGGAACCGGCCACTGAGCAGGCCGTGGTATCCGTTCAGGTACGCGATGATCTCCACATCGGGCGCCACCTCGGTGTAGCGCTCGATGAGCCCGCCGACGGCGGACGACAGGCAGGGCGCGAGCCCGCCGGCGGTGAGCAGGGCAACTCTGCGGACAGACTTGTCGGCAGCCATGGTCGAGGTCCTTCCAGGGGTCACTGAAGTCGGCTACAGACTAGTGATGCAGACCACCCCACGGGGTGGTTGGGGGTGGTTGGGGTTCAGCCCGCGGACAGCGGCACTCTGCGCGGCGGGACCGGCGTGGAGACGATGAACGAGCTGGTCGTCTGCCCGTGGACGAGGAACTTGTCCAGGACGTCCTCGAGCGCGGCGATCTCGGCGACCTGGACGCGCAGCAGGAAGCAGTCCTCACCGGAGATCCGGTGGCACTCGACAACCGCCGGGGTGCGGCCGGCCAGCTCGATGATCTTCGGGATCTGGTTCGGCCCGGGCCGGAGCCGCACCCAGGCGGCGACCGGCAACCCGACCGCGGCCGGATCGACGTCGAGGCGGTACCCGCGGATCACGCCGGACTCCTCGAGCCGCGCGACCCGCTCGCGCACCGTCGGTGTCGAGACGCCGAGCCGACGGGCCAGCTCGGTGGTCCGCAGCCGCGGGTCCGCGGTGAGCTCCTCCAGGATCCGGGTGTTGAGCTCATCCAGCATTTGGCTTCTCGTTTCGGTAAGCATCATCGCCTCCTAGCTTCCGATCTGCCATGGAGATGCGCAGACCCCATTCCTACTGTAGTGAGGGTGACAACCCTCGCAGAAGCCCCGCCCCGGACCGGTCTCGCGACCGCCGCCGCTGCCGTGACCGTCGTCTTGTGGGCGTCGTCGTTCGTCGCCATCCGGCACGTCGGCACCGAGATCTCCGCCGGCGCGCTGTCACTGGCCCGGCTCGGACTGGGCAGCGTCTTCCTCGGCGCTCTGCTCTTCGTCCGCCCGCGTCCCGTCCGCCCGCTCCCGGCCGGAAGGCGCTGGCCGGCGCAGCGCGACTGGCTGCCGCTGATCGCCTGCGGTGTGCTCTGGTTCGGCGTCTACAACCTCGCCCTGAACGAGGCCGAGCGCCGGCTCGACGCCGGTACGTCGGCGATGCTCGTGCACATCGCGCCGCTGCTCATCGCCGTACTCGCCGGATTCGGTCTCGGTGAGGGCTTCCCGCGGCAGTTGGTGATCGGCGGGCTGGTCGCGTTCGCCGGCATCGTCGTGATCGGTACGTCGACCTCCAGCGGCCGCGCCGAGACGTGGGGTGTCGTCCTGTGCGTGGTCGCCGCGATCTCGTACGCCGTCGGTGTGGTCACCCAGAAGCCTCTGCTGAGCCGTCTGCCCGCGGCCGAGGTCACCTGGCTTGCCTGCACCATTGGCGCGGTCGTCTGCCTGCCGTTCGCGCCGACACTGGTCGATGAGTTCCGTACGGCCGACGCAGCAACCATCTGGTGGGTCGTGTACCTGGCCGCGTTCCCCACCGCGCTCGGCTTCACCACGTGGGCCTTCGCGCTCGGCCGGACCAGCGCCAGCCGCATGGGCGTCACGGTGTACGCCGTACCCGTCGTAGCGATCGTCCTGGGCTGGCTGGTCCTCGGCGAGACACCTGCGGTCCTAGCACTCGCCGGCGGCGCACTGTGCCTGACAGGAGTCGCGATCTCGAGGAGAGCAGCATGAAGTTCGGTGTGTTCGTCCCACAGGGCTGGCGAATGGATCTGGTCGAGCTGGCCGACCCTGTTGAGCAGTGGGAGGCCATGACCGCTGTGGCCCGTGCAGCCGACGCAGGTCCGTGGGACTCGATCTGGTTGTTCGACCACTTCCACACAGTGCCTGAGGAAGTCCGCGAGACAGTCTTCGAGCTGTGGACGACCACGGCCGCACTGGCCCGTGACACCTCCCGGGTGAACCTGGGACAGCTGGTCGGCTGCAACGGTTATCGGCAACCCGGCGCTGGTCGCCAAGATGGCTGCGACGGTGGACGTGGCCAGCCACGGCCGCATGTACGCAGGACTCGGCGCGGGCTGGTCGGAGCAGGAGTGGAAGGCCTACGGCTACCCCTGGACGAGCCAGAAGGAGCGCATGGGTTCGTTCGTCGAGTCGGTCGAGCTGATGCACCGCCTGTGGACCCAGGACGACGTGGTGTTCGACGGGCAGTACCACTCGGTCGACAAGCCGTACGTGGTCCCGAGGCGCAAGCCGAAGCTCTGGATCGGCGGTGGTGGTGAGCGGGTCACGTTGCGGCTGGTCGCGAAGTACGGGGACGCCTGCAACTTCGGTACCGGACGGGTGGACGTCATCGAGCGCAAACTGGCGATCCTGCGGAAGCACTGCGAGGACGTGGGCCGCGACTACGACGAGATCACCAAATCGACCAGCCTGAACGTCTTCCCGATCGAGGCCGGGGCCGATCCGGTGTCCGCGACGGCCACGGCACGCGGTCGCTACAGCCTGGACGAGTTCCTGGAGATCGGCTCCGGCGGCACCTCCCACATGCTGGCGGAGGTGGTCACCACGAAGCAGCTGAGCGAGCACGTGGAGCGGCTGGCGCAGGCTGGGATCGACTACGTGATCTCGTACATCCCAGGCGTCGCGTACGACCACGAGCCGCTGCACCGCTTCGCGGAGGAGGTCGTGCCGCAGTTCAGCTGAACGCAGAGCGCAGGTGCTGGTGGATGCCGTCGTACGCGGTGACACGCGGGAGCAACCGCTTCGGGACCTTGGTGACCACGCTGTAGTTGACGTCGACGACGTTGGCCAGCGGGACCTCGCTGACCTGACTCAGGAGCTGGTACGCGTCCAGCTTGTCGAGCCCGTAGAGATCGCCGAGCCAGCGGACCATGTCCACCTGCCCCGCCCGCCACGCGTCCTCGAGCGGCCGGCTAGACCCGACGACGGCGAGGTACTCGTCGTTCTCGATCCGGGGCCAGACCGGTCCCGGGGTCTTGAGCAGGTCGACGATCAGGACGACGTTCATCGCCCCCTCGACCGCGGTCCCGCAGGACTCCCCCTCGCCCTGGCGGTAGTGACCGTCACCGACCGAGAACAGTGCGCCCTCGACGTTGACGTTCAGGTAACACGTCGCACCCGCACGCATCTCCGGCGTGTCCATGTTGCCGCCGAACACGTCCGGGACCAGCGACGACCGGGCCTCGCCCGCGGCCGGCGCGACGCCGACCGTACCGAGCATCGGTTCCAGCGGCAGCGCAATCTCCAGCTCACTGCCTTGCGCCTGGAAGCCCACGGTCTGCCGGGCCGAGTCCACCTCGTAGATCCAGGTCCGCTCCGGCAGCGGGTCCTGCAGCGTCGCCGTCCGGTCGGTGCTGGTCAGACCGCCGAAGTACGGGATGGTGGCGGACACGCCCCAGGTCCGCGCGGGCGTCAGGTCGACGAGGTGCAGCACCAGCGTGTCGCCCGGCTCGGCCCCTTCGACGTAGAACGGGCCGGTCTGCGGGTTCACGTACGGCATCTTGAGCGAGGCGCTGGCGAGATCCGTCGTGCTGCGGAGCGTGCCGCAGTACGCGTCCTCGGTCCACAGCCGCAGGGCGGTGCCCGGCCGGACCCGGCGGATCGGTGGCACTCCGCCGAAGGTCCAGGCGAAGTCGGCGGGTTCTGGGGTGAATTCGAGAATGTCCACGCCTGACAAGTTAGAGGACGTCTGAGGATCCTGCGCCGTCGCGAGCAGGTGCTCGGCGGAGTGCCTCGGTGTACTGGAGGGAAGGGCTCGATGTGGGGTTCATCGTGCCCTTCCCTCCAGTGCGGCGAGGCGCCCGCCGAGCGCCGCGCAGTAGGCGCAGGATCGTCAGACGTCCTCTTGTGAATTGGACGATCGGTGGGTTCTCAGGCGATTCTCACAGAAGCGACTTACTCTCGGTGGCGGAACTTCTAGCGGAGCGGGGACTACAGATGCGGGTACTGGTGGTGGACGACGACCGGGCGGTCCGGGACTCGCTGCGCCGTTCGCTGGAGTTCAACGACTTCGAGGTGGTGACCGCGTCCGACGGCGCCGAGGCGCTCGCGGTGATCGGCAACGTCGAGCCGGACGTGGTCGTGATGGACGTGATGATGCCGCGCCTGGACGGTCTGGAGACCACCAAGGCCTTGCGGGCCGCGGGCAACAATGTGCCGATCCTGGTGCTGACCGCGCGGGACGCGGTCGCCGACCGGGTGGACGGCCTGGACGCCGGCGGCGACGACTACCTGACCAAGCCGTTCGCGCTGGAGGAACTGCTGGCCCGGCTACGTGCACTGCTGCGCCGCAGCACCACCCCGGGCGAAGGTGGCCAGCGCGGCGAGGTGCTGCAGTACGCCGACCTAGTCGTCGACGTCGACGCGCACGAGGTACACCGCGGCGACGTCGCGATCCAGCTCACCCGTACCGAGTTCTCGCTGCTCGAGCTGCTGATCCGCAACCCGCGCCGGGTCCTGGAGCGCGCGGTCATCCTGGACGCGGTCTGGGGCTACGACTTCCCCACCACGGCCAACTCGCTCGAGGTGTACGTCGGCTACCTGCGCCGCAAGACCGAGGTCGACGGTCTGCCGAGGCTGATTCACACCGTCCGCGGCATCGGCTACGTACTGAGAGACACCCCGCC
>DASSDE010001099.1:0-6136 GCA_035697365.1 Kribbella sp.
ACCGAGCGGCTCGACGCGGCCAGCCGGATCGGGCTGCTGCTGACCTCGCTCGCGTTCGTGCTGCACTTCGCCGGCGTGCTGACCCGCGGTCTCGCGGCCGGCCGGGTGCCGTGGGGCAACATGTACGAGTTCTCGATCACCGCGTCGCTCGCGGTCGCGATCGTCTACCTGATCTTCGTCCAGCGCTACAAGCTGCAGTGGCTCGGCCTCGGCGTCACGCTGGTCATCGCCGCCGTCCTGGGCATCGCGACGCTCCTGCTTTACACGCCGGCCGGTCCGCTGGTCCCGGCCCTGCACTCGTACTGGCTGGTGATCCACGTGTCCGCGGCCGCGATCTCCGGTGGCGCGTTCACCGTCGGTGGCCTGACCTCGGTGCTGTACCTGATCAAGGCCCGCGCCGAGCGCCGGGTGCTGGCCGGCGGCACCATGTCGGCCTCGCTGCGCCGGCTCCCGAGCGCCGAGGCGATGGACGGTACGGCGTACAAGGTGCTCGCGTTCGCGTTCCCGCTGTGGACGTTCGGCGTACTGGTGGCCGGGCCGATCTGGGCGTACTACGCCTGGGGCCGCGCCTGGGGCTGGGACCCGAAGGAGGTCTGGTCCCTGGTGACCTGGGTGGTCTACGCCGCGTACCTGCACGCGCGCGCCACCGCCGGCTGGCGGGGCCGCCGGGCCGCGACGATCGCCATCGTCGGCTGGTTCGTCTTCATCTTCAACTTCGTCGGAGTGAACCTGCTGGTCTCCGGCCTGCACTCGTACGCCGGGGTGTGACATGAAGGAGTTCGGCATCTACACGGGCCTGCGGGCGGCCCTGTTCGCGGTCTGCCTCGCGGTGTTGTGGGTCGCGCTCCGCACCTGGCTGTCGATCTGGCCGATCGCACTGCTCGCGCTGATCGCGTCCTCGATCCTCTCGATCTTCGTCCTCCGCGCCGCCCGCGACCGCCTGGCCGGCAAAATCGAAACCCGCGCCGAAAAAATCTCCACCCGCCTCGAACAAGCCCGCACCGCCGAAGACGACGACTAACCCACCCCCGCACCACCCGCACCACCACTTGCACCACCCGCGCCGTCACCCGCGCCGTGCCGCCACGCGCGCTGCCCGCGCCGTGCCGCCACGCGCGCTGCCCGCGCCGCGCCGTCACCCGCGCCGCGCCATCCCCGCGCCGCGGCCCTCTGGGCCGCACCTGCGGCGCCTCGGCGGCTCTGCTTGGCCCAACACGATGGGAGCCCGCCGCGACTGATAGCGGCCGGCAGTTTGCTGGGTGGGCCAGGCAAATTGCTGGGTCTGCCAGGGAAATTGGTAGGCCTGCCAGGCAAATGAGGGGTTCCACACCGGTCAGGTGAGTCCGGAACCCCCTATGTCCCTGGCAGACCCAGGAAGTGAGGGTGGGGCGTACCAGTGGGGGACTGGTACGGAGAGTGACCTACGCCACTGGTGAAATTCGGGGAAAATCGTTTGTGCATTCCTTCACATGAGTCGTACGGTGGTGGATGAAACGAAACCGTTTCGTTCTATCCGTGTTCTGGTAGCTACTCAGGGTGATGAACGATGGATGCAGCAGGCGTGCGGCAGCGGCCGCGGGTCGAAGGTGGGCGTGAGGAGGAGATCCTCGACGCGACCGTCGCGGTGGTGGCCGAGCTCGGCTACGACCGGCTGACGATGGACGCGGTGGCGACGGCGGCGAAGGCGAGCAAGGCGACGCTGTACCGGCGCTGGTCCACCAAGGCCGAGCTGGTCGTGGATGCGATCAGCCGGGCGAAGGGCTGCCCGCTGCCGGAGGACGTCGACACCGGCAGCCTGCGCGGCGACCTGATCTCGATGTCCTGCGGCGACGGTGGCTTCACCGACGAGCTGCCGATGTCGGTGATCGCCGGCCTGCTGACCGCCCTGCACCGCGACGACGACCTGCAGAAGGCGTTCCGCGAACGCTTCCTGGGGCCGCGGGTCGCGGTCACCAACAAGGTGTACGAGCGTGCCGTCCAGCGCGGCGAGATCGCGCCGGACGTCGACGTCGCCCTGCTATCGGTGACGTTGCCGGCGGTGATCATCCACCACGCCTACATCCTCGGCGTCGAACCGACCGACGAACTGATCCTCCGAGTGATCGACAACGTGATCCTGCCTGCCGCGCGGGGGTCGCAGGCGAGCTGACCGGCGAGGGGCCGGTCCGCGACCGAATTTTGGCAAGTCTGCCCAAGAGGGGAACTTTTCTCATGTCCGAAGAAGTCATTAACGCCGATCCGCCGGAGGGACGGCCGGTCGACACCATCACGCCAGGCAGCGAGCCGGCGGCCCACGGCCACCGCAATCTCGGCATCGCGCTCGCCCTGATCTGCATGGCGCAGCTGATGGTGGTGCTGGACGGCACCATCGTGAACATCGCGCTGCCGCACATCAAGGGTGACCTGGGCTTCAGCGACGCGTCGCTGCCGTGGGTGGTCAACGCCTACGCGCTGGCGTTCGGCGGCCTGCTGCTGCTCGGCGGCCGGATCGGCGACATCCTCGGCCGCCGCAAGGTGTTCGTGGTCGGCGTCGTGCTGTTCGGCCTGGCGTCGTTCGTCGGCGGCATCGCGCAGAGCGAGACCGTCCTGCTGATCAGCCGGATCCTGCAGGGGCTGGCCGCCGCGGCCGCCTCACCGAACGCGCTGGCACTGATCACCACGACCTTCCCGGCCGGCAAGGAGCGCAACCGGGCGATGGGCGTGTACGCCGCGATGTCCGGAGCCGGTGCGGCCGTCGGACTGATCCTGGGTGGCGCGCTGACCGAGGCGTCCTGGCGCTGGACCTTCTTCATCAACACGCCGATCGGCCTGCTGGTGGCGATCCTCGCGTTCCGCTACCTCGGCGAGTCCGAGCGGCAGACCGGCAAGTTCGACCTGCCCGGCGCCATCACCGGCACCGTGGGTCTGACCTCGCTCGTGTACGGCCTCACGCACGCCGCGACCAACGGCTGGGGCGATGCGCTCACGCTGACGTACATCCTCGGCGGTCTGGCCCTGATCGCGATCTTCCTCGGGATCGAGGCCCGCTCCCGGCACGCGCTGATGCCGTTCCGCATCCTCGCGAACCGGACCCGCGGAATCAGCTTCTTCGTGATGCTGATCGTCGGCGCGGCGATGTTCTCGATGTTCTACTTCCTGGGCATCTTCGTGCAGTCGATCATGGGCTACAGCGCGCTGAAGACCGGCGTCTCGTTCCTGCCGTTCAGTGTCGGCATCGTGGTTGCGGCGCAGGTCGCGTCGACGCTCGTGGCCCGGATGGATCCGCGCTGGATCGCCGGCGCCGGTGGCATCCTGGTCGGGGCCGGCATGTTCGGGTTCAGCCGCCTCGAGGTCGACTCGACGTACCTGACCCACCTGCTGCCGTACATCCTGGTGCTGTCGTTCGGCATGGGCCTGATCTTCGTACCGCTCACGCTGACCGCGGTCAGTGGAGTCGCCGCGGAGGACTCCGGTGTCGGATCCGCGGTACTGAACACGGTGCAGCAGATCGGTGGTGCGGTCGGCCTGGCGCTGCTGGGCACGATCTCCACCAGCGCGATCAAGGACAAGTTCGCCGAGCTGGCCCCGGGCCTGCAGCAGGCGGCCGCGTCCGGGCAGTCGCCGGATCAGATCAAGCAACTGCAAGGCCAGTTCACCGCGCTCGCCACGACGCACGGCTTCACCCGCGCGTTCCTGTGGTCGTCGGCGCTCGCCGTCGGCGCCGGCCTGGTCACGATGATCGGCCTGTCCATCAAGCACAAGGACCTGGCCAACGACGGCCAGAGCCCTGTCCACATGGGCTGATCGCACCAGTACTCGAAGGGCCTGCTTCCCGGGAGGGGGGAAGCAGGCCCTTCGTCCTTGCTCCCGGCCGGCTCTAGGGTGTGCGGGACCAAGGCAACGATTCGGGTGTGAGGTAGCGCGTGGCCGAGCAGCTTTTCGACGAACAGCACCGGCGTCTGCAAGGGACGGTGACATCGATCGCCGAGGGCGTCGCCGCCTTCGCCGGCCGGCCGGGTGCGACGGTGCGGGTGATCGCCAAGCAGTCCGAGGCCGACTGGCGGCGCTACGTGCAGCGTGTCGGCCACACGTTCGCCGATACGAACCACCTGACCGAGACGCTGCGCCGGGGGCTTCCGGGGATCGACCGCGGCCCGGGATGGCGGTCCCAGCGCGCGGCCGTGGACGCCTTGGCGCATCCGGACGCGGAGTACGCCGTCGTGGCCGAAGCCGGCGACGACGGACCGATCACGGTCGTCACGTTCCAGCGGAACGAGGACGACCTGGTGGTGCTCGGCGGCGGTACGACGTTCCCCTCGGCGCCGGCCGGCGTACTTGCCGATGCCTCGCTGCCGAGCGGTCAGCAGGCCGGGTACGCCGCGCAGTACGCACTGGCAACCATCGCCGCGCAGGAGACCCTGACGCTGTCCCACCAGGTCTCGCCCGACACCTGGCACGGGCCGCGGGCACTCGAGGCCCGGCGGATGATCTGGGCGAACGGCCAGCAGCGCAGCACGAGGGCGGCGGCGCAGGCCTGGCCGGCCGATGACGTACGGCACATCGCCGAGCAGGTCGCACTCCGCCAGGTCGACGGCCGGGATCCCTTCCCCCAGGTCGGATCGGCGATCCCTGCGGGGCAGAATCTCCGGCGGATGGCCACCGAGCTGAAGGGCTGGATCGATCGCGGCGGCACCATCGAGGTGTACGACCACGGCAACCCGGACGACCGGGACGCGGCCGGCCTCGCGATGCTGGAACTCGCGGGGAACTCCGACTACCTCGCCCAGAACCCGATTCCGGACAAGCCCGGCGTCCGAACGCTGGTCGCCATGGCGGACGGGCAGCCCCGCGGCCTGGTCACCGCCGGACGGAACGCCGACGGCAATCTGCACGTACTGCGGTTCATCGGAACGGCTGACGGCGGTGCATTCCGGGCGACCGAGTGCGCGATGATGGAGGAGGCGCGCCGGGCAGGTGGCGGGGTGACGTTCTCCACGGCCGGTGCGCTCGAGTACGCGAGGACGGCGGAGTTCTCGATCAGCCCGGCCGATGCCGCGAACCGGTCGTTCCGGGTGCAGCACAACATGGGGATGATCGACCGCGAGTCGGAGCTCCGGATGCGGGAGCTGCTGCGGGTGCTGGACGCCCCGGGAGACCAGGCGGTTGACCCGACGGCGCTGGCCGGCTCGGTGCAGCGGTTCCGGGAGTCCGGTGGGGACGTGTTCTTCCTCCGTACGTCCGATCCCAGGTTCGTAGCTCTTCAGGAGCAGGCGTCCGAGACGGTGTGGGCGGCCGCGGGAGGTGCCGAGGGCGCGGTGCCTCCGGGCGTCGACGGGTTGTGGCGGGCAGTGAATCCGCCCTCGACCGCGGACGGGCAGATGGTTGCGGTTGCCGTACTCGACGGCGCGCCGGTGGCCGCGGCCGCGATCAAGGACACCGGCTCCCGGTACGAGCTCGGGGCGCTCGGCGCGGTCCCGGGCGCCGACGATGCGTTGGTCGCCGCCGTCGTCGAGGGAGCCTACAGCCGGGCGTACAACACGAAGCCGTTCACGGCGTTCCTGCCGGACAGCGAGGCGGAGTCGGAGCAGATCGCCGCGGTCGGGCTGCAGGTGACCGGTGTACGGCCGCTCGACGACCCGAGCCGCGTCGAGGTCCGCCTGCCGGACGACCGGCGGCAGGCGGTCGTTACCGCGGATGCGCAGACCGGCTGGACGACCGCGCGGTCGCTCGACCTGATGGCCGACTCCCTCACCCGTTTCCAGGACGACAACGGATCGGTACTGCGCCTGGATCACGCGGTGGCTGCCGACCGGCTGGTGGCTGACGAGATCGTGCGCGACGTGCAGACCGACAACAAGGCCGGTCGGTCCGAGCTTCCGGTGCCACCTGTGAACGGGAACCGGACGACCGTCGTGGCGCGGTCCGACGAGCACGGTCCGGCGTACATCACGTTCGACGAGACGCCCGCCGGTGAGATCGAGGTGGTCGATGTTGCCGCCAAGGGGTACGACTACACGGCGCGTGAGGCCACCCGGTACTGGTTCTGCAACCAGATCGCCCAGCGAGCGCAGGAGCCGGTGCTGAACGAGCGGGTCAACGACATCGAGCGTTCGCGGGGCACCTGGCAGACCGCGAAGAGCAAGCACCTGGCCGACGG
>DASSDE010001100.1:0-5156 GCA_035697365.1 Kribbella sp.
CGGGTCGCGGGCCACCATCTCCTCGGCCATGCCGAGGTTCATGCTGAGAGCGGCCAGCCGGGCCTGGGCGCCGTCGTGCAGGTCGCGCTCGATCCGGCGCAGCTCGGCCGCCTGGGTGTCGACGGTCTCGGCGCGGGACTCGGACAGCTCCCGGACCCGCATCGCCAGCTTCGCGCTCTCCGTCGGTCCGAGCAGTGAGCGGGCCAGGAACGCGTTTGCCTTCAGCAGCCGCTCGCCGGCCGCCTGCCAGATCAGGAACGCCACGAGTGCGACCGGCATCACCAGGAAGCTGGTCCAGAAGTTCACCGTGACCAGGCCGCCGAACGGCTCGGTGAACACGCCTTCGGGAGTGACCCCGACGAGCAGCGGGTAGACGAGGTAGAAGAGCCCGGCCAGGAACAGCACGGCGCTCAGCAGGCACAGGGTGAAGCCGAAGACCGCGTTCACCAGCAGCCAGGCGATGTCGCGCCAGGTCTGCGGGTCGGTAAGGATCGTCCGCAGCCGCATCAGCATGCCGGGCAGTGGGGGCTGCTTGTACGGGCGTGGGATCCGCTCGCCGAGGAAGCCCGCCATGATCGTGCGGTGGCAGTTGGCGAACCAGCGCGCGGTCGGCACCACCACGAGCAGCAGCGGGATACCGACCCAGACCGCGATCAGCGGCACCGACACCACGCTCAGCACGAACAACGCGATCCCCAGCTCGGCCACGATCGCGAGGAACAGCGCGATCCACGGCTGCGCAAGCTTCGGATACCGCATCGGCGGCGCTTCGGTGGCAACGGTGGTCATGTGTCCCATTCTCACTCAGCGGGTACTCAGAGGAGGTGGTGTTAAGTCCCCTGTCATCGGAGGGCTGTCACCCCCCGCTATTTGGGTAGTAACTCTCATGCTTTCGGCCGTTAGGGCGCAGAGGGTTGATGACGTACCCTGGCCGTGGCTGTACGCCTAGGCCCCCACCTAACGAGACGAGGACCTGATGGCTCAGCCAACTGTGTTAGCTGCCCCTACCCGCGGTAGCGACTTCTCGCCCCTGTTGCGCGAGATCAAGACCGCCGGACTGCTGGAGCGGCGCACGGCGGCGTACGCGATGGCCATCGGGATCAACGTCGCGTTGATGGGCCTCACCTGGGCGGGGATCGCCGTGATCGGCGCCTCCTGGTGGGTGTTGCTGCTGGCGCTCCCGCTGGGGGTCCTGACCACCCGGGCCGCGTTCTTCGGGCACGACGCCGGGCACCAGCAGATCGCCGGCTCGCGCAAGCTGCACGACTGGATCGGGATGCTGCACGGCAACCTCCTGCTCGGCATGAGCTACGCGTGGTGGAACGACAAGCACAACCGGCACCACGCGAACCCGAACCACACCGACAAGGACCCGGACGTCGGCGAGGGCGTACTGGTCTGGACCCTCGAGCAGGCCGAGGGCCGCAAGGGCCTCGAGGGCTGGCTGACCCGCAACCAGGCCCGGATCTTCTTCCCGCTGCTCACGCTGGAGGGCTTCAACCTCAAGGTGTCGAGCATCCGCTTTCTGCTCGCCCGCCGCCGGACCGAGCAGGTCGAGATCGGCCTGATGGCCGCCCACCTGGTGCTGTACTTCGGCGCACTGTTCCTGATCATGTCGCCCGGCCAGGCGGTGCTGTTCGCGCTCATCCACCACATGGTCTTCGGGCTGCACCTCGGCAGCGTGTTCGCGCCGAACCACAAGGGCATGGAGATGCCCGACGACGACACCAACTGGGGTCACCTGGAGAAGCAGGTCCTGACGTCGCGGAACGTGAACGGCAGCCTGGTCACGGACTGGATGATGGGCGGCCTGAACTACCAGATCGAGCACCACTTGTTCCCGAGCATGCCGCGGGCCAACCTCCGGTTCGCCCAGCCGATCGTGCGCCGGTACTGCGAGAGCATCGGGATGCCCTACATTTCGACGACTCTGCTCGAGTCGTACCGGATCGGCCTGCGGCACATGCACTCCGTGGGTGCCGAACTCCGGGCCGCGTGACCTAGGTCATACGGCTAGCCTTGAGGCGCTATGTCGCGCCGGAAGCCTTCCAAGTGGCAGCGGCCGGTCGGTGACCGTCCGCTGCTCGGTGGTACCCAGTCCCGTGAGGTGAAGGCGGGCGGGGAGTGGAACGTCCGGCGGGTGTCGGGCTCCGCGTCCGCGAAGTCGTACCGCTGCCCGGGCTGTGACCAGCAGATCCTGCCGGCCACCCCGCACGTCGTGGTGTGGCCGGACAACCCCAGCCTGCTCGGTGCCATCGGTGGTGCCCAGTCGCTGGACGAGCGGCGGCACTGGCACACCGCGTGCTGGCAGCGCAGTCATTGACGTCGGCGCAGAGAGGGTGAGCGCATGAAGCTTCCGGTCACGTCGTACGGCGAGGTGGGTTCGCCGGTCGTGGTGATGCACGGGCTGTTCGGCTCCGGGCGGAACTGGATGACCGCGGCCCGGCGGCTCGCGGACCGGCACCGGGTGTTCGCGTTCGACCTGCGCAACCACGGCAGTTCGCCGCACGTACCGACGATGAGCTACCCGGAGATGGCCGACGACGTCCGCGAGACGATCGAGTCGCTCGGGGTCGGGCCGGTGGCGCTGGTCGGGCACTCGATGGGCGGCAAGACCGCGATGCTCACCGCGCTGCAGTACCCCGCGGCGGTGCAGCGGCTCGTCGTCGTGGATGCGGCACCGGTCGCGTACCCGCCGGCTTTCGTCGAGTACGCACAGGCGATGCGCAACGCCGACCTGTCCTCGATCACCCGCCGCGCCGAGGTCGACGCGCAACTGGTCGACGCCGTACCGACGCCGGGCACCCGCGCGTTCCTCCTGCAGAACCTGATCCTCGATGCCGACGGCGCCCGCTGGCGCCCGAACCTGCCGGTGATCGAGGCCGCGCTCCCGGACATCTCCGGCTGGCCACCCGTCGACGGCCTCCGGTACGACGGCCCGACCCTGTTCATCTACGGCGGCAAGTCGGACTACGTCCAGCAGGACCACCGTGCGACGATCGCCGCCTACTTCCCGCACGTCCAGTACGCCGAAGTCCCCGACGCCGGCCACTGGGTGCACGCGGAACGTCTGGACGACTTCCTGGCCGCTCTGACCCCGTTCATTGGTTGACTCTGGCAAACGGTTGTCCGTAATCCATTGACCTTCGACTGCGATCGTCGGTAAGTTTTCAACCCAGTTCCTGCAGGGATCCACGAACTGGGTTGGTGGTGGCGAATGGTGGTCCGGACCGGCGCGCAGCGTCTGGCCGAGGACCCGGAGTTGGTGCCCGACGGGCGCCTCGGACTGATCACGAACTTCACCGGCGTACTGCCGGACCTGACGCCGACCTCGGTCGCGTTGCGTGCGGCCGGGTTGCCGCTGACGGCGTTGTTCGGTCCCGAACACGGACTCCGCGGTACGGCACAAGCGGGCGCGAGCGAGGGTGAAGGCGTTGATCCCGACACCGGGCTGCCCGTCTTCGACACGTACCGGCGGAAGGGCCGGGAGCTCGACGACCTGTTCTCCGGCGTCGACGTGCTGTTGTTCGACATCCAGGACATCGGGACGCGGTTCTACACCTACGTCTGGACGATGTACGACTGCCAGCAGGCGGCCGCGCGGCTCGGGAAGCCGTTCGTCGTCCTGGACCGGCCGAACCCGCTCGGCGGGGTCCGGGTCGAGGGGCCGATGCTGCAGCCCGGGTTCGAGAGCTTCGTCGGGCGGGCACCGATTCCGCTGCGGCACGGGCTGACGGTCGGCGAGCTCGCGCGTCAGTTGGGTACGGCAACGGTCGTCGAGGTCGAGGGCTGGTCGCGCTCGTCGACGGGTACGGGCCTGCCCTGGGTGCCGCCGTCGCCGAACATGCCGACGCCGGACACCGCGCTGGTGTATCCCGGCACCGGGCTGTTCGAGGGCACCAACCTCAGCGAGGGCCGCGGCACGACGCGACCGTTCGAGACGATCGGGGCGCCGTACGTCGACGACCGGCTGGTGCCGGCGCTGCGCGCGCAGGAGGTGCCGGGCGTGATGTTCCGGCGGACGTGGTTCGAGCCGGTGTTCAGCAAGTACGCCGGTCAGGCGGTGTCCGGCGTACAGCTGCACGTTGTCGACCGGGATGCGTTCGAGCCGGTACGGACCGCGTTGGTGATGCTGCGGGTGCTGAACGAGCTGTACGCCGACTTCGCGCTGCTGCCCTCGCTGGACAAGCTGTGGGGCTCGGACTCGCTGCGCAAGGCGCTCGAGGCCGGCGACGATCCGCTCGACCTGTTGCCCGCAGCAACCACGCCGGCGGGGTGGGTACGCCCCGACGTACTGCGCTACGAAGGGAATGCCCGATGATCCGTTCGTTCCAGGTCGGTGACGGGCCGGCGATCGCTGCTGCGTGGACCGCGGCGGCGCCGGCCGACCCGATCTCCTACCAGCGGCTCCGGGACCTGTTCCTGCTCGATCGCAACTTCGACGCGGCCGGCCTGCAGGTAGCCGTGATCAATGATCAGATCGTCGGCGCCGCGTTCGCCGTCCGGCGGCTGATTGCCGTCGATGCCGACGACCTGGAACCCGCCTCCGGCTGGATCCCGTTCTTCTTCGTCCATCCCGGCCACCGCGGCCAGGGGATTGGCCGCGCGTTGCTGACCGCGGCCACCGACTGGCTCCGGTCGCACGGGCGGACCGAGGTGTTCTTCTCCTCGTACACGCCGAACTACTTCCTCCCCGGCCTCGACGCGGCCCGCTACCCTGCAGCGGCCCACCTGCTGAACTCCTTGGGGTTCCAGCGCGGGTACGACGCCGTCGCGATGGACCGCACGCTCGTCGGGTACGCGATACCGGACGAGGTCCGCAAGCGGATCGACGCGCTGACAGCCGACGGCTACAGCTTCGGCACACCGACCAGCGACGAGCTGACCGCCCTGATCGCGGTCGCCGGCGCGGAGTTCAACCCGGACTGGGCGCGCGCGATCCGCGAGGGCGTCGTGTCCGGCCTGCCACTGGATCGCATCGTGGTGGCGCGCGCCCCGGGCCGGGAGATCCTCGGCTGGGCGATGCACGGGACGTACGAAGGCGTGATCGACCGCTTCGGGCCGTTCGGCGTGCTGCCGTCCTCCCGCGGCACCGGCCTCGGCAAGGTGCTGCTGCACCTGACGCTGGAGCGGATGGTCGCGGCCGGCGCGCACGG
>DASSDE010001101.1:0-6741 GCA_035697365.1 Kribbella sp.
CACCAAGATCTGGCTCGACGGCAGGACCCACGCCACACTCGACCGGTCGACGAAACAGATCGGTGCCCCGACCGCCTGGAAGCAGGGGTACGACGGGCACGGCGTGAAGGTCGCCGTCCTGGACACCGGGTACGACGCCGGGCACCCCGACCTGGCGAAGCAGGTCGTCGCCTCGGAGAGCTTCGTCCCGGACCAGGCGGTGCAGGACCTGCACGGCCACGGCACCCACACGGCGTCCATCGTCGCCGGTCTCGGCACGGCGTCCGGCGGCAAGCGGAAGGGCGTGGCGCCCGGCGCCGAACTGCTGATCGGCAAGGTGCTCGACAACAGCGGCGGCGGCTACGACTCCGAGGCGATCGCCGGCATGGAGTGGGCCGTCCAGCAGGGCGCGAAGGTGGTCAGCATGAGCCTCGGCGGCCTGCCGTCCGACGGCACGGACCCGATGAGCGCCGCGGTCGACCGGCTGGCGAAGTCCAGCGGTGCGCTGTTCGTGATCGCGGCCGGCAACTCCGGCGCCGAGGAGACCGTCGGCTCGCCGGGTGCGGCGTCCGAGGCGCTGACCGTCGGCGCGGTCGACCGTGACGACAGCCTGGCGAACTTCTCCAGCCGCGGCCCGCGGCTCGGCGACGGTGCGCTGAAGCCCGAGGTGACCGCTCCGGGCGTGGAGATCGCCGCCGCCCGCGCGGCCGGCACCGAGCAGGGCCACATCCTCGACCAGTACTACACGGCGATGAGCGGTACGTCGATGGCGACGCCGCACGTCGCCGGTGCCGCCGCGATCCTCGCGCAACGCCATCCCGACTGGACCGGCCCGCAACTGAAGGCCGCCCTGGCCTCGACGGCCGTCCCGACTGCGGGCGTACGGCCCGACCAGCAGGGCCTCGGCCGCATCGACATCCCGAACGCGCTCGACCCGAAGATCCTGCCCGACACCGCCAACCTGTTCTTCGGCGACCTGTCCTGGAGCGGCCCGGACGCGCCGGCTCCGGTCGCCCGCAAGGTTTCGTACCGGAACACCTCGAACCGCCCGGTGACCCTGGACCTGTCGGTCGACGCCCGGTCGCCGGCGAAGGTCGCTGCTGCTGTCACGGTGCAGCCGGCCCGACTGACCGTACCGGCGAACGGTACGGCGTCGGCCACGGTCACTGTTGATCTGGCGAAGACCCGGCCGGCCAACTACGCCGGCGTACTGACCGCTCGGGCCGGGCACCAGACGGCTCGCACCGGCTTCGGCTTCGCGGCCGGCGGACAGTTGAACACCGTGACGGTCAAGGCGATCGGCCGCGACGGCCTGCCTGCCACTACCAAGGCCGGCTCGAGCGGCGCGCAACTGTGGAACCAGGACACCGGCGAGGTGAGCGCGTTCGCGTTCGACCAGACCGGCAGCCACACCTTCCAGGTCCCGGACGGCCGCTACAGCGTGATGGCGTACGCGATCGGCGGCGACGAGGCGAACTGGGCGAACTCGATCACGCTGCTCGGTGACCCCGACGCGCGGATCGACGGCGACCGGACGTTCACCTTCGATGCCCGGACCGCGAACAAGGTGACGATGAAGACGCCGCAGCGCGTCGACCCAGGCCCGATCGGCGTCGCCTGGCACCGCAAGGTCGGCGCGCGGGACGCCGTGTCCGGCTGGACGTACCCCGGCCGGGTCGCGGACGGGGTCTACCTGCAGAACTTCGGAAAGGTTGCCGAGGGCACCTTCCAGGTCGTGCAGCGCTGGGACCTGGCGCAGCCGCAGCTGACCGTGGCGGTGCCGGGCGGCGGTCTGCTCCCGACGCCGGAGAAGATGTCGGACAGGTTCGTGTACGTCGGCAACGAGAAGCTTCCGCTCTACAACGGCGGCGACGGCACGCCCGGCGAGCTGACCGGGGCCGAGGGCACGATCGCGCTGATCCGCTGGCAGTCGAACGACACCGTTGACGCCCAGGTGACCGCAGCGCAGGAAGCCGGGGCCAAGGTCGTGTTCCTCTACAACGAGGCGCCCGGGTTCTGGTCGACCGGGACCCAGTTGCAGATCCCGCAGTACAAGGTCCGCGCCGCGCAGGGCAGGCAACTGCTCGACCTGCTGGCCAAGGGGCCGGTCTCGCTGCAGCTGAACGGCGTCCGGGACAGCACCTATCGGTACGACGTCGCAGTCGGACCATCGGTCGTGAAGGGCCCGCTGACCTACGACATCGCGAAGATGCACCCGGCCGTGGTGACCACGGACTTCCAGCTCAACGAGGCGTTCTGGCTGCACTCCGATTCACGGACCGCCCATCTGCCCGGGCTCGCGGCCGGCCTGTCGTCGACGCGGCTGGTGGCCGGTGCGGTGAAGCGGACCGACTACCTGGTCAGCGACGTCAAGGGCGTCACCTGGGACGAGAAGACCTCGGCAGGGGAGTGGAACGAGACCGGTTTCGAGTCGACGGTGCCGCGCAGCTACCGACCGGGCGAGCACGTCACCCGTGGCTGGTGGGAGCCGATCACGCGTCCCGCCGTACCGGGTCTGTCGGCCTCGGCGAACGACGTGGCGCAGGGCTGGCCGCCGGCGCGGTTCGAGAACACGCTGCGGATCGCGATTCCGCAGTACGTCAGTGGCGACCGGAGTGTGTTCGGCTGGGGCGACCGCGGCGACACCACGAGCATGACGCTGCGCAGCAACGGCGTCGAGATCGGTCGGGAGGCCTGGTCGACCGGGCAGTTCCCCGTACCGGCCCGCGCGGCCTGGTACGACCTGACGCTGGACCAGCGTCGCGGACCGAACAGCTGGGCGAAGACGTCCACCTCGACGCACACCGTGTGGCACTTCGTGTCCGTCCCGACGAAGAGCCGGTCGGTGCTGCCGCTCGTACAGATCGACTACAAACACACCTCGGGCTCGATCGAGCTCACCCCGCGGTACCAGCCGGGCTTCCACGGTGTCGGTCTCTTCCGGACCACGGCCGAGATCTCGTACGACGGGAAGACCTGGACACGGCTGTCCTTGCGCGGGATCGGCACCTTCCGCGCACAGGTCCCGGACGGTGCGTACCCGAGCCTCCGGGTGACGGCGACGGACCTGATCGGCAACAGCGTCAGCCAGACCATCGACCGCGTCTGGGCCGGCTGATCACCAGGACCTGAACGTTCAAAAGGCGACGCCACGAAGCCGGGGGGAGATGCTCCGTGGCGTCGCCAGGGGCGCGCCAAGGGAGGGGTGGGGGCAGGCGCGCCGGTCTTTGGTTGTGGTCCTGTCGTGGTGCCGTCAGTTCCCGAGCACGCCTCCACCGAGGACGCCGAGCAGACCGAGCAGCGACAACAGGTTGCGGATGACCTGGTCGACAGCCTTCGCGCCACCGGTCTGGTAGGCGGTCACGCACTTCTGCAGCTGCGCCTGCGTCGGCTTGGTGATGGTCACCTTCGCCATCTCGGTCTGGCAGTACGTCGTGGCCGTCTGCAGCTCCTGCAGGGTGCCACCGACCGTCCCGACGATCAGGCCGACGGCGGTCGTCAGCTTCGCCACCACGGGCGGCGCCGACGTGACCGGCGACGTCGGATCGGACGTCGGGGGCTTGGTCGTGGCCGGCGGCTTGCCGGTCGGCTTCGTCGACGGCTTGGTGCTGGGCCTGGTCGACGTCGGCGGGTCGGACGGCTTCGTGGTCGGGGTCGTCCGGCCGCGCTCGTCGGTCAGCGTCGGGGTCGGCTCGACCGTCGCCGGGGTCGGGATGTCGACCACCTGCGGCAGGTTGTTGTCCACCGGCGCGTCGATGCGCGGGTTCGTGATCTGGTCGCCGGCCTTGTCGACGTCGTCACCGGTCGAGTCGTTGCCGACCGCCATCCAGCTGCCACTCGCGTACGCCTTCGCGATGCTGACCACGAGGTCGACGTACTGCTGGGAGTGGTTGTAGCGCAGCACCGCAGCGTTCAGGTCGCCGGCGTCGGACAGGTCGGTCTTGCCCGAGCACAGGTACACCGCGGTCGACATCGCCGCGTCGTCGATGTCCTGCGGGTTCCGTACGCCGTCGCCGTCACCGTCCACTCCCATGGCCCGCCAGGTCCCTGGGATGAACTGCATCGGCCCGACCGCGCGGTCGAACGCCCCGTCACCGTCGAACGCACCGGCGTCGCTGTCGGAGATCTTGGCCGTTCCGGAGGCACCGTCCAGCCGCGGGCCGAAGATGCCCGGCACCGCGACGCCCTTCGAGTTCAGCACGTTGCCGCCGAAGCGCCCGTGGTTGGACTCGACGCGGCCGATCGCGGCCACCAGCGTCCACGGCAGATGGCAGCTCGGGTCCGCCTGGGCCAGCACCTGCTGGGCCCGCGAGTACGCCTTCAGTGCGGCGTTCGGGATCCCGTTCTTCGACAGGCCCGAGACCACCTGGGTCGGCTGCTCACCCGGGTCGACACCCGGCCCGACCTTCCCCGCGACCGGCACGCTGGCCGGCTCGGAGATCGGCTGCTTCGGCACGACGACCGGGTTACTCCCGGACAGGCCGCTCTCCAGTGAGGCCGTGGCGATCACCGGATTGTCCGTGGCGCTGACGGTGAACGCGCTCGCGAACAGCGCCAACGGGATCAGCGGCGCCACCTGACGCCACCCGCTACCCGTGGCGCGGCGCTTGCCCTTCGCCATCGATGATTCCCCTCCGTGACTCATCGACCGGTCCGGCCCCACGCTGCGGACAGTCTTTGCGTCTTGTCGGTTGCCGTCGTAATAGGTCTAACGTCCGCCCCGTTGCGTGGGTTACGCGTCGGACCCAGACCGTGTACGTGCGGTCACCGGGTACCCATACTGGCGCGTAACAAAGCGTCTGTGAACCCCTTGGCAACGATCGGGACCGGAAATCGGACCGGGCCCTGCCGGTGGGGCCGCGTGACCGGCAGGGGAGAATGGCCGCTGTGTCCGACCACACTGAACAGTCCGCCAAGCTCTTCGACCGGGCCTCCGCCGTCACGCCGGGAGGCGTCAACTCTCCCGTACGGGCGTTCCGCGCCGTCGGCGGCGTACCGCGCTTCATGGCTTCCGGTGACGGATGTCACATGACCGACGTCGACGGCAACCGCTATCTCGACCTGGTCAGTTCCTGGGGCCCGCTGCTGCTCGGGCACGCGCACCCCGAGGTGATCGCCGCCGTCCAGGCCGCCGTCGCCCGCGGTACGTCGTACGGGACGCCGACCGAGACCGAGGTCCTGCTCGGTGAGGAGATCGTCGCGCGGACGCCGGTCGACAAGGTCCGCCTGGTGTCGTCCGGTACCGAGGCGACGATGTCCGCGCTCCGGCTGGCCCGCGGGTTCACCGGGCGCGCCAAGATCGTGAAGTTCGCCGGTTGCTACCACGGACATGTGGACGCACTGCTGGCCCAGGCCGGTTCCGGTGTCCTGACGCTGGGCATTCCCGGTACGCCGGGAGTCACCGAGGCCACCACCGCCGACACGATCGTCCTGCCGTACAACGACCAGGCCGCGGTCGCCGCCGCCTTCGCGGAGTACGGCGACCAGATCGCGGCCGTGATCACGGAGGCGTCGCCGGGCAACATGGGCGTCGTCCCGCCGCGGGACAACTTCAACGCGTTCCTCGCCGGCATCTGCACCAAGAACGGTGCGTTGTTCATCTCCGACGAGGTGATGACCGGGTTCCGGATCACGAAGTCGGGCTGGTACGGCGTCGACGGCGTCCGGCCGGACCTGATGACGTTCGGCAAGGTGATGGGCGGCGGCTTCCCGGCCGCCGCGTTCGGCGGGCGCGCGGACGTGATGGCGCACCTCGCGCCGGAAGGCTCCGTCTACCAGGCCGGGACGCTGTCCGGGAACCCGATCGCCACCACAGCCGGCCTGACCACGCTGCGGCTGGCCACCGACGAGGTGTACGCGAAGCTCGACGAGACCTCGCGCACCATCCAGCGGCTGGTGTCGACCGCGCTGGACAAGGAGGGTGTGCCGTACGTCATCTCCGCGGCCGGGAACCTCTTCAGCGTCTTCTTCGTGGAGTCCTCGGAGGGACCTGCCGAGATCCGGGACTTCACCGGTGCGAACGCCCAGGTGCTGCCCCGGTTCACGGCGTTCTTCCATGCCATGCTGGACGCCGGCGTCTACCTGCCGCCGAGCGCGTTCGAGGCCTGGTTCGTCAGCGCGGCGATCGACGACGACGCGCTGGCCGACCTGGAGTCGGCTCTGGCACCGGCGGCCCGCGCGGCGGCCGCAGTGAAGAACTGAAGGGATTGTGGTGACCGAAACGACGGTCGTGCACCTGATGCGTCACGGCGAGGTGCACAACCCGACCGGGGTGCTCTACGGCCGGATCCCCGACTTCCACCTGTCCGAGCTCGGCCGGCAGATGGCTGACCGGGTCGCCGAGCACGTCAAGGGCCGCGACGTCGTGCACCTGGTCAGCTCGCCGCTGGAGCGGGCCCAGGAGACCATGGAACCGATCGCCAAGGTGTTCGGCCTGACGCCGGACATCGACGAGCGGGTGATCGAGGCCGCGAACCTGTTCGAGGGCAAGAAGTTCGGCGTCGGCGACGGGGCGCTCCGGCAGCCGAGCGCCTGGTGGCTGCTGCGGAACCCGTGGAAGCCGTCGTGGGGCGAGCCGTACAGCCAGCTCGTCCGGCGGATGCGGGACGCGATCGAGACCGCCCGGCAGAAGGCCGCCGGCCACGAGGCGCTGATCGTGTCGCACCAGCTGCCGATCTGGATCGTCCGGTCCGCGATCGAGGGTCGCCGGATGCTGCACGACCCGCGCAAACGCCAGTGCAGCCTGGCCAGTCTGACGTCCTT
>DASSDE010001102.1:0-5186 GCA_035697365.1 Kribbella sp.
CGCGCCAGACAAACGTTTGAGCGGGCGCTCGCCCTCGCGACCCGCAACGGTGCGCCGTACCCGCGGGTGACGGCCGACCTGCACGTCGGGCTCGCCGAACTCGATCGCGAACTAGGTGATCTGGCCGGCGCCGAGGCACATCTGGAGACCGCCCGCGTACTCGCGGAATACGGCTCGATCACCGAGAACCGGCACCGCTGGTACGTCGCGATGGCGCAGGTCCGGGTCGCACGCGGCGACTACGCGGACGCCCTGCGGCTGCTCGACGAGGCGGAGCGGCGGTACCGGCCCGGCTCGTACCCCGACGTACGCCCGATCGCGGCGATGCGCGCCCGGGTCCATCTCGCGGCCGGTGATCTGGTCGCGGCCGAGGCGTGGACGCGCGACGTCCCGGACGACGTGTCGTACCTGAACGAGTACGCCCAGCTCACGCTGGTGCGAGTGCTGATCCGGCGCGGAGACGACGTCCAAGAGCAGCTGGACCGGCTGCAGGCGGACGCCAATGGCCGGCGCGCGGGCAGCCTGCTCGAGATCGGCGTACTGCGAGCGCTCGCGCATCACGTCCGGGGTGAGCCCTACGAGTCCGTACTGCGAGAGACCCTGGACGCCGCGCCGGAGCCCGGGCAGTACAGGCGCCTGCTGGCCGACGAAGGCCTGACGCTCGGCGATGCGTCCCCGCTGATCGATCCGCTCACGGTGCGGGAGCTCGACGTACTGCGGTTGCTCGACACCGAACTCAGCGGACCTGAGATCGCGCGCCGGTTGTACGTCTCGCTCAACACACTGCGTACGCACACCAAGCGCATCTTCACGAAACTAGGTGCGACCACCCGCGCCGGCGCGGTCCGCCGGGCGCGCGAGCACGGCCTGCTCTGAATCACCACATGTGGTGACGCGGGCTCACCAGCTCGCCGCCTACGTTCCGAACGTCCCGCAGTTCACCGCAAGCCGAGGGAGTTCGGACATGACCATCACGACCACCACACTGACCCGGGCGGCCGGCGCTGCCGCGGTCGCCGCCGGGCTGATCTTCGTCGGCGTCCAAATCGGCCACCCGCACCTCGACGTGCAGTCGATCACCTCCACCGAGGTCGTCGTACGGAACTCCCTCAAGCTGGTGATGGCGACGCTCGCACTGGCCGGGATCGCCGGGTTGTACCTGAGCCAGATCCGCAAGAACGGCCTCGTCGGCCTGGTCGGGTGGGTCGTCCTCAGCGTGGGCTACGTGTCGATCTTCGCGACGACGCTGGTCTCCGCGTACGTACTGCCGGCGATCGCGGACACGAACCCGCAGTACGTGAGCGATGTCCTCGCGGCCTCGACCAACGGGGACCCCGTCGGTGACGTCGGGCTGCTGCCGACCGTGCTGCAGCTCCAGGGATTCGCGTACCTCGGAGGCGGGCTGCTGCTCGGGATCGCTCTGTTCCGCGCGCGGGTGGTCGCCCGCTGGGCCGCCGTACTGCTGGCCGTCGGCGGTCTGGTCTCCGCGGCGCTGGCTGTAATGCCGGACGCGTTCTACCGGCTCCTCGCGTACCCGAACGGCATTGCGATGGTCGGCCTCGGCTACTCGCTCTGGCGGACCGCTCGCACGACTACGTCGGTGCAGCCGCCCGTTGCGGTCGCAGGATGAGCCAGTACGCCGCTGTACGGCGCCGTACAGACCTGTGGATCCCGTTCGCGCTGGTGGCGCTCACACTCATCCCCCTGGTCTCCGGGACGCTCAGGCTGGTGGAGGTTGCCGGCGGGCCTGCCGTGCTGCCGGACAACCCACGCATCGACGCCTCGCCCGCACCGGTGGTCGTGCATGTCGTTGGTGCGGCCGCGTACGCGGTGGTCGGTGCGTTGCAGTTCTCGGCGCGGGTACGGCGTACTCACCTCAACTGGCACCGGCGAGCAGGACGGGTACTTGTTGTGGCTGGGCTGCTCGTGGCGGGCTCGGGGTTGTGGATGACGCTGTTCTACGCGGGTGCTCCGGGCGGGGTGCTGTTGTGGAGCGTCCGGGTGGTGGTTGCGAGTGCGATGGGCGTCTGCCTGGTGCTCGGCTTCGCGGCGATCCGTCGGCGTGCGATCGCCGTCCATCGCGCCTGGATGATCCGTGCGTACGCGCTCGGGCTGGGGGCCGGGACGCAGGTGTTCACACAGGGCGTGGGGCAGGCGGCGTTCGGGACCGGTGAGGTCAGTACGGCGCTCTCGATCAGCGCGGGGTGGGTGATCAACGCCGCGATCGCCGAGGTCGTCATCCGGCGGCCGAGGTGAGCACCGAGCTTCTCGTACGGCGGCGGAGGTGACCGCGTACGAGCTTCGCATCGCCGGCCGGCTCGATCCGCGGTGGTCCGGCTGGTTCGCGGACTTCGTCGTCACGCCGGAGCCCGACGGCACCACCACACTCCGCGGTTCCATCTCCGACCAGTCCGAGCTGCACGGCGTACTCGCCCGCATCCGGGACCTCGGTCTCACTCTGATCTCCGTCGTACCTGTCGAATAGAGGTGCTCTGATGATGTTCCGACTGCGGTTCGGCTACCTGTTCATGGTCGTCGGTCTCGCCATCGTGAAGTGGCCGCTCCTCCCGCGAAATCACCACCAACTGCGCCTTCGTCGTAGTCATCATCGCCACCGTCCCCTGGCGCACGCTCTGCCGCTTCATCCGACAATCACCCCATGCCCCACGCCGCATCCAGATCCGAACAATCCCCTCTGCTACCACGCGACTACTTAAGGACACATTTCGTGGGTGCCGGGTTGGGTGCGCGGGCGGATTCGTAAAAGGTTGCATGGGGTGGGGAAGGGCACATTGGTGGGGGTTTGGGGGGTTGTGGCTGTGCTCGGGTTGGTGTGGACCGATAGTCTCGGGCGCCATGAGCATGAGTGTCGCCATCGCGGTGATTACCTTCAGGCGACCTGCTCTGTTACGGGGGTTGCTGACCAGCCTGCAAGCGCAGGAATTGCCCGCGGACAGTGACTACAAGGTCCGCATCGTGGTGGTCGACAACGATGCGGACGGATCGGCCGCGCGGGTGCTGGACGAGTTCGCGGACGGTAGCCCGTACCCGATCCAATCCGTCGTGGAACCGGAACCGGGAATCCCCTTCGCCCGCGAGCGCTCCGTCGAGCTGTGCTGGAACGACGACGCACTGATCTTCGTCGACGACGACGAGGTCGCCCCGCCGGGCTGGCTGAAGACGCTGCTCAAGGCGTGGGAGAGCAGCGGCGCCGACGTCGTCACCGGCCCGGTGAAGGGCAACCTCCCCGCGGGCGCCCCGTCCTGGAACCGCTTCAGCGACGTCCACGACTCCACCGGCCGGCACACCACCGGCGAGGAGCTCCGCAAGGCGTACACGAACAACACCCTGGTCAGCCGCCGCGTCTACCACACGGTCACGCCCGGGTTCCATCCCGCGTTCCGCTACACCGGCTCCAGCGACCTGCACTTCTTCCTGCGCGTGCACCGCGCCGGATTCCGGATCGTCTGGTGCGAGGAGGCGTGCATCGCCGAGGAGGTCCCGGTCGGCCGCACCACGCTGGGCTGGCTGGTCCGCCGGGCGTTCCGCTCCGGCAGCGGTGACACCATCAGCCGGCTGCTGATCCGGCCGGGTGCGATCAGCTACGTCCTGGTCCTGGCCTATGCTTCGGCCCGGGTGATCTCGGCCTTCGGGCTCGCCCTCGCCGGGCTGCTGCTCGGCAAGAAGACGCACCTGCTGAAGGCAGTCCGCCGGTTCTTCTCGGGCGTCGGTAGTCTCGCCGGGATAGTTGGGATCAACCATGACGAGTACCGGGAACGGCACGGTTCGGCCGACGGTGGCGGAGCTGTGCCGGACGATCTGGACAGTGGAGAAGGACCTGGGGCTGCTCGAGTGGCAGACCCGGGGGATCCGTCCTTGGGCGATCATCCGGATGCGCGTTTTCCATGAGCTGACCCGCCGCAGCGGCATCCACGGTGCACCTCATCCGGTCCGCCGGACCGCGACCGGCAAGGCCGCCCTGGTCGGCCGGCACGTCGCCGGCGTCGCCACCCGCAGCCCGTTCCCCGGCCGGTACGACGCGCTCGTCGTCCCGCACCCGCGCAAACCGAACGGTGTCGAGATCTACACCGACGAGCTCCGCACGCTGCTCGGCGAGCGCGCCCTGATCCTCGACTCCGGGATCAACGGCGTACCGCTGCCGGACAGCAAGAACCTGGACTTCTTCACGTCCGCCGCCGGCGCCGTGCACCGCCGTACCGCCGAGGATCGCGGCAGCGCGGCCGCCCTGGAGAAACTCACCGGTGTCCGCGTCCCGATCGGCGCGCTGCTCGCCCGTGAGGTCCCCAAACATCTCCGGCTACGGGCGCTCTACCGCACGCTGCTCAAGAAGCACCGGATCCGGACCGTCTACCTCGTGGTCGCGTACTTCCACCAGCACATCGTCGGCGCCGCCCGCGACCTCGGGATCCGTGTCGTCGAGCTGCAGCACGGCGCGATCAGCCCGTTCCACCTCGGGTACAGCTACCCGGGTCGGCCGGCGGTCGCGGATCAGCCGGACGAGTTGTGGTGCTTCGGCTCGTACTGGACCGACGTCGCGGACCTGCCCGCCGGGATGCGGACCGACGTGATGGGCGCACCCTTCCTGCCGGCGCCCGGCCCGAAAACGGATCGGGTGGTCGTCCTCTCCCAGGGCACGATCGGCGCGGAACTGGTCCGTACGGCCGAGGCGATCGCCGCGCAGTACCCCGACCTCGAGGTCCTGTACCGCCTGCACCCGAGCGAACGTCCCGAGGACTACACGATCCCGCCCGGCGTCAAGCTCTCCACCGCCGGCTCCACGCTCGACCTGCTCGCGACCGCGAAGTACCAGGTCGGCGTCTCGACCACCGCGCTGTTCGAAGGAATGGCGCTCGGCTGCCGTACGGCGGTCGCCGACCTCCCCGGCCACGAATACCTCGATGCACCGATCGCCAAGGGCCACGCCGTCCTGCTCCAGGACCCGGCGCAGCTCACCCAGGCGCCGCTCTGCGACGACCCGACCAGCTACTACGCGCCGAGTGCCCTCTCACGGCTCGCGGCCGAGCAACCCGAGTAGGCGGTCCTGCAGCGGGGCCTCCGCGGGCACGGGTACTTCGGCGCCGTACACCTCGATGCCCTCGCCGAACGCACCCGGCGTCCGGTACTTCGCCATCAGCTCGGGCGGGATCGCGACCGCGGTCGCCCCC
>DASSDE010001103.1:0-2196 GCA_035697365.1 Kribbella sp.
CAGAACATGTCGAACAACTCCATGGTCTGCGGCGACGGCACCGAGATCGGCCGCGCGCAGTGGATCCAGGCCGTTGCCGCGGGCGCCGAACCCGAGGCGGCGATGAACCCGGTGCTGCTCAAGCCGGGCAGCGATCGGCGCAGCCACGTCGTGCTGATGGGGCAGCCGTGGGGCGAGCTGTCGGCCCGCGGCTTCCTCACCGAGCGCGTGGAGTTGGCGAAGGCCGCGTTCGCGGCGTACGACGATCTCGCGTCCCGGTACGACGTGGTGATCAGCGAGGGGGCGGGCAGTCCCGCGGAGATCAACCTGCGGCAGTCCGACTACGTGAACATGGGTCTCGCGCAGCACACCCGGGCGCCGGTGGTCGTGGTCGGCGACATCGACCGCGGGGGAGTGTTCGCGTCGATGTTCGGTACGGTCGCGCTGCTGGACGCGGCCGATCAGGCGCTGATCAGTGGGTTCCTGGTGAACAAGTTCCGCGGCGACGTGTCGTTGCTGCAGCCCGGTATCGACATGCTCGCCAAGGTCACCGGCCGGCCGACGTACGGTGTGCTGCCGTGGCTTCCGGAGCTCTGGCTGGACTCGGAGGACGCGCTCGACATCCCGGTCCGGCGGGCGTCGTCGGACGAGGTGCTGACGATCGCGGTGGTGCGGTTCCCGCGGATCAGTAATTTCACCGATCTGGACGCGCTGGCGGCCGAGCCGACCAACAGCGTCTTCTTCACCACCAGCCCCGCGGAGGTACGCGACGCGGATCTGGTCGTTCTTCCCGGATCCCGCGCAACAGTCGCCGACCTTGCCTGGCTCCGCGCCAACGGCCTCGCCGACGCGCTGCAGGCCCGGGTGGCCAACGGCCTTCCGGTACTGGGAATTTGCGGTGGATACCAGGCGCTCGGATCGCTGGTCTCCGATCCTGACGGCGTGGAGACGGGCGGCGATCATCCCGGCCTCGGGTTGTTGCCGGTCGCAACGACCTTCGCGCGGGAGAAGGTGCTCGCCCGGCCCACGGGGACCGCGTACGAGATCCACCACGGCGTCGTCACGATCACCGGAGCTGCGGGCGAGTTTCCGGGCGGATGCCGCGTACGGAATGTGTGGGGGACGATCTGGCACGGGTTGCTGGATGACGATGCTGCGCGGCACGCGTTTCTGCGCGAGGTCGCCGGGTTGACCGGGAAGCCGGCGCCGGACGGGTCGGTCTCGTTCGCGGGGCTGCGCGAGGACCGGCTGGACCGGCTGGCCGACATGATCGACGAGTACGCCGACACCGCCGCGCTGCTGCAGTTGATCGAGCACGGCGCACCGACCGTCCCCTTCGTCCCACCGGGAGCGCCGTGAAGACCGTGCTGCAGGACTACCTCCAGGCGACCCGGGCGTTGCTGCTCGCGAAGCTCGACGGCCTCAGCGAGTACGACCGGCGTCGGCCGCTCGTACCGTCCGGGACGAACCTGCTCGGGCTCGTCAAGCATCTCGTCGGCATCGAGTACGTCTACCTCGGGACGAGTGTGGGTCGCCCCCCGGCCGAAGTACTGCCGTGGGAGGCGGACGGCTCGGTCTGGGAAGGTGCCGACATGTGGGCGAAGCCGGAGGAGTCGACCGAGTACGTCACCGGTCTCTATCGCGAGGCCTGCGCACACAGCGATCGCTCGATCGCCGAGCTGGACCTGGAACACCCGGCCGAGGTGCCGCACTGGCCCGAGGGCAAGCGCAGTACGACGTTCGGTGCGCTGCTCGTCCGCGTCGTCGACGAGACCGCGCACCACGCCGGTCACGCGGACATCGTCCGGGAGTTGATCGACGGGCAGGGCGGCCAGGACGCGGACATGCTCGACGATGCCGGCTGGTCGGCGTACTTCTCGAAGATCCAGCGCGCGGCCGAGACGTTCCTCCATGAATGACCTGGATGAATTCGAGAAGCTGCGCGGCCGGCTGTTCGGGATCGCGTACCGGATGACAGGTACCGCGACTGACGCCGAAGAGATCCTCCAGGACGCCTGGCTGCGCTGGCAGGAGACCGACCGCACGACGGTGCGGAACCCGGACGCGTACCTGGCGAAGATCGTCACGAATCTTTCGATCAAGCAGCTGACCTCGGCGCGAGCGCGGCGCGAGACGTACGTCGGTGAGTGGCTGCCCGAGCCCGTACTGACGGGGCGCTCCGAGTTCGATGCGCTGGGTCCGTTGGACGTGGTCGCG
>DASSDE010001104.1:0-2937 GCA_035697365.1 Kribbella sp.
GAAGAAGAAGGCCGCCGGCGTCCCCGCGGTGCTGTCGTCGTTCAAGTTCGGCCTGCGGGAGATGGGGCCGGTGCGCAGCGGCCGCGCGTTCCTGAAGATGAACCAGGACCGCGGCTTCGACTGCCCGTCCTGCGCCTGGCCGGACCCGGAGCACAAGCACACCGCCGAATTCTGTGAGAACGGCGCGAAGGCCGTGGCCTGGGAGGCGACCCGCAAGCGCGTCCCCCGCGAGTTCTTCGCGCAGAACTCGGTCGACGACCTGAACCGGATCTCCGAGTTCGACCTCGGCCAGCTGGGCCGGATCACCGAGCCGATGCTGCTCCGTCCCGGCGCCGCGCACTACGAGCCGGTCGGCTGGGACGAGGCGTTCCAGGTCGTCGCCCGGCACCTCAAGGCCCTCCCCGATCCGAACGACGCGGTCTTCTACACGTCGGGCCGGACGAGCAACGAGGCCGCCTTCCTCTACCAGTTGTTCGTCCGCGCGTACGGGACGAACAACCTGCCCGACTGCTCGAACATGTGCCACGAGTCCTCCGGTACGGCCCTGTCCCGGGTGATCGGCAGCGGCAAGGGCGCGGTCACGCTGAAGATGCTCGAGGAGTCCGAGCTGATCGTGATCGTCGGCCAGAACCCGGGCACCAACGCGCCCCGGATGCTTACTCACCTCGAGGTCGCCAAACGCAACGGCGCCTCGATCGTCGCCGTGAACCCGCTGCCCGAGCCCGGCCTGATGACGTTCATGAACCCGCAGAAGCCGCGCGGCCTGATCGGCAAGGGCACGGTGCTCGCGGACCAGCACCTCGGCATCCGGATCGGTGGCGACCAAGCGCTCTTCCTTGCCCTCGGCCACCTTCTGCTCGAGGCCGAGGCAGCGCATCCGGGCACTGTGCTCGACAAGGCGTTCATCGACTCGCACACCAGCGGCTTCGAGCTGTACTCCAAGCACAACACCGAGCTGGACTGGCCGGCCGTCGAGCAGGCCACCGGGCTACGCCGCGCTGAGATCGAGGAGCTCGCGGAGCGCTTCATCAAGTCCAAGGCGACCGTCGTGTGCTGGGCGATGGGGCTGACGCAGCACCGCGACGCGGTCGCGACGATCAGCGAGATCGTCAACGTCCTGCTGCTGCAGGGCAACATCGGCAAGCCGGGCGCGGGCCCCTGCCCGGTCCGCGGGCACTCGAACGTCCAGGGCGACCGCAGCATGGGGATCTGGGAGCAGATGCCCGACGCGTTCCTGGACAAGCTCGATCACGAGTTCGCGTTCACGTCACCGCGGGCGCACGGTGTCGACGCGGCCGCGACCGTCAAACGCCTGCGGGACGGCGACGTTCGGGTGTTCTTCGCAATGGGCGGCAACTTCGCGTCCGCCACGCCCGACACCGAGGTCGTGCATCGCGGCCTGCGGCAGTGCGACCTGACCGTGCACGTGTCCACCAAGCTGAACCGTTCGCACACGATCACCGGCCGCGAGGCGCTGATCCTGCCGACCCTCGGGCGGACCGACCACGACCACACCGCTGCCGGCCCGCAGTCCGTGTCGGTCGAGGACTCGCAAGGCGCCGTCCATCTGTCGAAGGGGAACCTCATCCCGCCGGCGCCGGAGCTCAAGTCCGAGATCGGGATCGTGTGCGGGCTGGCGCAGGCCGTCGTACCGGACGTCGGGCAGATTCCGTGGGCGGACTTCGCCGACGACTACAGCCTGATCCGGCAGCGGATCGGGCGGGTCGCGGACGGCTACGAGGACTACGAGAATCGGCTGCGGGACGGCGACGGTGGGTTCCTGCTGGCGCATGCGGCGCGGGACAAGCGGGAGTTCAAGACCTCCGATGCGCGCGCGCAGTTCACTGCGAACGATCTGACCTGGTTGCCGACCGCACCTGGTCGGCTGTTGCTGCAGACGCTGCGCAGTCACGACCAGTTCAACACTACGATCTACGGCCTCGAGGACCGGTATCGCGGGGTTCACGGGACGCGCGAGGTGGTGTTCGTGCATCCGGACGACCTGGCGGAATTGGGGTTGAAGGACGGTCAGTACGTCGACATCGTCAGCGAATTCCGCGGTGTCGAGCGGCGGGCGGCGCACTTCCGGATCGTTGCGTACCCGACGGCTCGTGGGTGCGTGGCGGCGTACTACCCGGAGACCAACGTGCTGATGTCGGCCGATGATCTGGCAAAGGGCAGCAACACGCCGGTCGCGAAGGGCATCACGGTCAGGCTAGACGTTTCCTGAACCAGGGCTGGAGTGCCGCGAGTACAGCGGCTACTGCCGCGCTGGTGAGCCAGAGCCCTGTGGGGCCGGACGTCTTGAGAAGTTGGGTGACGGTGAGTGGGGCGATCGTGGTCGCGACGCCCCAGCTGAGGCCGAAGATCGCGAGGTAGCGGCCGCGGGCCTCGTCGGGCGCCAGTCCAGATGCTTGCGTCAGGTAGCGGGTGAGCAGGAACAGGTCGCCGAGGCTCCAGAGGACTGCGGCGGCCACGAAAAGCAGCAGAGTGTGGGCGAACGCGCTGATCACGAGGCCGAGGGCGAGGAGTACGTACCCGATCGCGATCGAGCGGAAGTCGTCGACGCTCTGCAGGCGGAGCAGGCGCTGGGCGACGGTCAACGTGATCGCGGAGCTGGCGAGGATGATGCCGGTGCCGGACGTCGACAGCCCCTGCTCGAGCAGTGTGAGCGGCAGACCGATGACCAGCTGCATGTAGATCGTCGCGAAGATCGTCCCGCTCACCAGCAACAGCAACAATCGCCCGTCCCGCCAAGCAGCTACACCTGGCCGTACGTCGGCACGTGCATCAGCAGACGCTGACCGGCGTACGTCGGCTGGTAGGGCTGTGGCGATCAGGGTGGCGCAGAACAGGCAGGTGATGGCGTCGGCGGCGAAGAGCCAGCGGAGGTCCCAGTGGCTGATCGCAGCGGCCAGCAAGCCTGCGAGTACGCCG
>DASSDE010001105.1:0-2013 GCA_035697365.1 Kribbella sp.
GCCACCCGCAGCGCCCGCCGCAGGTCGTTGGTGAACACATAGGCGACCAGCCCGTACTCCGTATCGTTGGCCACCCCCACCACCTCGTCCTCAGTACTGAACGGTGTCAGCGGCGCGACCGGCCCGAAGATCTCCTGGTCCGCCATCGCCGCCTCCCGCGGCACGCCGGTGAGCACCGTCGGTGGGTAGAAATACCCGTTGCCCAGGGCAACCTCTCCCCCGGTGAGTACGGTTGCGCCCCGGCCGACCGCGTCCGCCACCAGCGACCGCACCTTCTCCCGTCCGGCCTCGTCGATCAGCGGCCCGACCTGCACGTCCGGCGCCGTACCGCGGCCGACCTTGAGCGCGCCCATCCGCTCCGCGAGCCGCCGCCCGAACTCGTCGATCACCGACTCGTGCACGAAGATCCGGTTTGCCGCCGTACAGGCCTCGCCCATGTTCCGCATCTTCGCCGCGATCGCGCCGGTGACCGCCTCGTCCAGATCGGCGTCCTCGAACACGATGAACGGAGCGTTGCCGCCGAGCTCGAGCGACGTCCGCAACACCTTCTCCGCGCATTGCTCGAGCAGTACCCGACCCACCCGCGTCGACCCGGTGAACGAGAGCTTCCGCGCCTGCCCGGACCGGATCAGCGGCTCCATCACACCGCCCGCATCCATCGCGGTGACGCAGTTGACGACTCCTGCCGGTACGCCGGCCTCGGCCAGGATGCTCATCAGTGCGAGCATCGACAGCGGCGTCTGGTGCGCGGGCTTGATGACGCTCGTACAGCCGGCCGCGATCGCCGGGCCGAGCTTGCGGGTGCCCATCGCCATCGGGAAGTTCCACGGCGTGATCAGCAGGCACGGGCCGACCGGCTGTTTGGTGATCAGGAACCGCGCGTTCCCGGCCGGGGCGGTCTGGTAGCCGCCGTCGATCCGCAGCGCCTCACCGGAGAAGTGCCGGAAGAACTCGGCCGCGTAGGCGATCTCGCCGCGGGCCTCCGGCAACGGCTTGCCCATCTCCAGCGTCATCAGCAACGCGAGCTCGTCGGCCCGCTCCATCAACAGCCGGTACGCCGCCATCAGCATGTCGGATCGTTCGCGCGGTGACGTACGGGCGAAGTCTGCCTGCGCGGCGACAGCGGCCTCGAGCGCCGCGCGACCGTCCGCGGGCGAGGCGTCGGCGACTGCGCACAGGACCTCGCCGGTCGACGGATCCACGACGTCGAACGTCGAGCCCCGGGTCGCATCGACCCACTTCCCGTCGATGAACAGCCGCTTCTCGACGGCTTCGACCACCGCGGACTCCAGTGTGGACTTGTCCATCTGCACCCCTTCACCGGCCTCGACTGCTGAGATACGCTGATTGTCGACAATCTACCATTTTACGTGTGGAGGGGAAGTCCGTGGCCGAGCTCTCGCAGATCCTCAAGCAGGCGACCGGTGTGGTCGCCGCCCGCGGTGAGGGCGTCCAACTGTTCGACGAGGACGACCGCCGGTATCTGGACTTCACGGCCGGCATCGGCGTGACGTCGACCGGGCACTGTCATCCGCGCGTCGTCGCGGCCGCACAGGAGCAGGTCGGCCGGATCATCCACGCGCAGTACACGACCGTCATGCACCGGCCGCTGCTGACGCTGGTCGACCGGCTCGGCGAGGTGCTCCCCCGGGACCTCGACCGGATGTTCTTCGCGAACTCCGGCAGCGAGGCGATCGAGGCGGCACTCCGGCTGACCCGCCAGGCAACCGGCCGGCCGAACGTGATCGTGTTCCACGGCGGCTTCCACGGCCGGACCGTGGCCGCGGCGTCGATGACCACGTCGGGGACGAAGTTCCGGTCCGGCTTCAGCCCGTTGATGGCCGGCGTCCACGTGTCGCCGTTCCCGGACCCCGGCCACTTCGGCTGGCCGGTCGAGCAGGCGACCGACTTCGCGCTCAGCCAGCTCGACTACGTACTTCAGACGCTGAGTACGCCCGCGGACACCGCCGCGTTCTTCGTCGAGCCGGTGCTCGGCGAGGGCGGGTACGTCCC
>DASSDE010001106.1:0-12194 GCA_035697365.1 Kribbella sp.
GTCACGCTGACCGGACAGCTCGGTGACGTGATGAAGGAGTCGGCGCAGATCGCCCTGTCGTACCTGCGCTCGCACGGTGCGGAGCTCGGGTTGCCGGTCGGCGACCTGGCCGAGCGCAACACCCACATCCACGTACCGGCCGGTGCGGTCCCGAAGGACGGACCGTCGGCGGGTGTGACGATGACAACGGCGCTGGCGTCGCTGCTGTCCGGACGGCCGGTCCGTTCGGAGGTCGCGATGACCGGTGAGGTGTCGTTGACCGGACGGGTACTCCCGATCGGTGGCGTCAAGCAGAAGCTGCTCGCCGCCCACCGCGCCGGGCTGACCACGATCCTGATCCCGAAGCGGAACGAGCCGGACCTGGAGGACGTACCGGAGGCCGTGCTCGCGGAACTGACCGTGCACCCGGTGAGCGACGTCCGCGAGGTGCTGGATCTCGCGCTGGAGCCGGCCGAGGTCGGCGCGCACCAGTTCGCCGCATGACGCAGCACTGAGCAGTACTGGCAAGGAGGGCCCGGGTCGTCGACCCGGGCCCTCCTTCTTTTGGATGAACTTTCGGCGAACCTGTCCAGCGACCGTGACCGAACTCACAGTTGCAGGCGTAACCCAAATCGGCGATCCCGTAGTCTCTATAACCATGCGCGTCAGGGAAAAGGGCGACCGGGGAGTCGTCCAATCTGTGGTTCTGTTCCTAGGGGTGAGCGTGCTGTCGGGGGCGTTGGCTGCCGGTCTCGCCATCCCGTTCGCCGGCCTTGCCGGATTCACCACGGAGAAGACCTCCACGACCCTGCAGGACCTGCCGCAGCAGTTCGACGAGGTGCCGCTGAAGCAGAAGAGCACGATGCTCGCCGCGGACGGCTCGCTGATCGCCACCCTCGCGGAGCAGAACCGGAAGCCGGTGAAGCTCACGGAGGTCGCGCCGATCATGCAGAAGGCGATCGTCGCGATCGAGGACGACCGGTTCTACGAGCACGGGGCGCTGGACCTCAAGGGCACGCTGCGCGCGCTGCTGGAGAACCAGTCGTCGGGCTCGGTGCAGCAGGGTGGTTCGAGCATCACCCAGCAGTACGTGAAGGTCAGTCTGGTCGAGAAGGCCAAGACCCCGGAGGAGGTCGCCGCCGCGACCGCCGACACGTACCAGCGCAAGGTCGCCGAGCTGCGGTACGCGATCGCCGTCGAGAAGCAGTACTCGAAGAACGAGATCCTCGAGAAGTACCTGAACCTGGCGAACTTCGGCGACGGCGCGTGGGGCATCCAGGCCGCGGCCCAGCACTACTTCTCGGTGGACGCCAAGAACCTGACGCTCCCGCAGGCCGCGATGCTGGCCGGCCTGGTGAAGAACCCGACCGGCTACGACCCGACCAACAACGCCAAGCGCGCCAAGGACCGCCGCGACGTGGTCATCAAGCGGATGCTGCAACTGCACGTCATCTCGGTCACCCAGGCGAACTCGGCGCTCAAGACCCCGGTCATCGACCCGAACAAGGTCCAGCCGAACAAGCTCGGCTGCGCCAACGGCCCGTACCCGTTCTACTGCGAGTACGTGCTCGGTGAGCTGGAGAACAACCCGGCCTTCGGCAAGACCAAGACCGACCGTTCGAACTACATCAAGACCGCCGGCCTGACGATCAAGACCTCCCTGGATCCGAAGATCCAGGCGGACGCGCAACGCTCCATCGACACCCACTCGAAGACCACCGACCAGGCGATCGCG
This sequence comes from Kribbella sp., assembly GCA_035697365.1. GTDB lineage: Bacteria > Actinomycetota > Actinomycetes > Propionibacteriales > Kribbellaceae > Kribbella. Next base: position 1,715 of record DASSDE010001106.1, read on the forward strand.
GCGATCACGATCGTCGAGCCTGGGACCGGCCTGGTGAAGGCGATGGCGCAGAGCCGTACGTACGGCAGCAAGCGCGGCCAGACGGCGTACAACTACAACGCCCCGAAGACCTACCAGGGCGGGTACGGCGGCTTCCAGAACGGCTCGACGATGAAGGCCTTCACGATCGCCGCCGCGATCCAGAAGGGCATCCCCCTCAACTACAAGATCAACTCCCCCAGCCCACTCGACATGAGCGGCATGAAGTACACGGACTGCAACGGGACCCACAAGGTCGACGACGGCTACGCGCCGAAGAACTCGACGACCAACGTCCCGGATCCGACGATGATCGAGGCGGCGCAGAAGTCCACCAACACGTACTTCCTGCAACTGTCGCTGCGGACGGGCCTGTGTCCGATCGCCAAGATCGCGCAGTCGTTGGGGATGTACAACGCCCAGAGCCTGGGTCCACTCCAGCAGGTCCCGTCGATGACCCTGGGCATCGACAACATCGCGCCGGTGCAACTGGCCGGTGCGTATGCCGCCTTCGCCGCACGCGGCATGTACTGCGCGCCGTGGGTGGTCACGTCGGTCAAGGACTCGGCCGGCAAGCCGGTCAACATCCCCGGCGCGAACTGCAAGCAGGCCATCTCACAGGAGGTCGCCGACGGCGTCAACGCTGTGCTCCACCAGGTCATGGAGAAGGGCGGCACCGGTAGCAGGCTGAAGTTCGGCAAGAGCGACCTGGCCGGCAAGACCGGAACCATCAACGAGGCCAAGGCCGTTTGGTACGCCGGTTACTCCTCCAAGCTGGCTGCCGCCGCGACGGTGGCCGACGCCTCGGTGCCGTACACCGAGTTGCACAACCAGACGCTGAACGGGCACCACATCGACGACCCGACCGGATCCGGTACTGCCGGGCCGATCTGGGAGGCGGCGATGAAGGCCGCGCTGCAGGGATTGCCGACCACGCACTTCGTGGCGGCGTCGGACAAGACGCAGCGCGGCGACGTGAAGGACCTGCCGTTCGTGAACGGCATGAACCCGCAGGACGCGTCCAACAAGCTCAAGCAGGCCGGCTTCCAGGTCACGATCGCCGGCGGCACGGTGAACTCCGAGGAGAACGCCGGCACGGTCGCCTACACCGACCCCCGCCAGCGCGACGGCGCTCCCGCCGGCTCCCTGGTGACGATCTACGTCTCCAACGGCAGCAAGGCGAACAAGCCGGGCAATCAGAACACCACGAAACCGCCCAACACCCCGAAACCCCCGAACACCACCACCACGATCAACCCCAACTGCCCACCCTGGAACCCCAAATACCCCAACTGCACCGGCCACGGCCACAGATAGCCGGGTGGTGAAACCCAACAGCAGCGAGTGGTTCGTCGAGGTCTTCTCGGACGAGACCGAGTGGCTGATCGACCGGGTCCAGGTCAAAGGCCTGCTGGCCCGGGAGGTTCGGGAGATCCTGAACCTCCCGGAGCAGGAGGACATCCGGCACGGCGCCTATCCCCTCGAGGGTGAGGCGCTGCGGCGGGTCGCGGTGCGGGCCGGGTATCGCCCGGTCACCGGTGCGTCCTTCTTCCTTGCCTACGAAGGCGATGGGACGCTGATCTGACTCAGGCGCCGAGTTGGCGTTTGACCTCGCCGGAGACGACTGCGCCGTCGGCCTTGCCCTTGACCTTGGGCTGGAGGGCGCCCATCACCTTGCCGATGCCGCGGGGGCCGAGTTCGGCGGCGCCGGTGCTGGCGATGGCCTCGGTGACCAGGGCCTTGATCTCGTCCTCGGTGAGCTGCTCGGGCAGGTACTCGGCCAGGATGTCCGCCTCGGCCTGCTCCTTCTCGGCGAGCTCGGCGCGGCCGGCGTCGCGGTAGGCGACCACCGACTCGCGGCGCTTCTTCGCCTCGGAGCTGAGCACGTCGACGATCTCGCTGTCACTGAGCTCGCGCGCCTCCTTGCCGGCCACCTCCGCCTTGGTGACCGCGGTGAGCGCCATCCGCAGGGTCGACTTGCGGATCTCGTCGCGCGCCTTCAGGGCGGCGGTCATGTCATCGTGCAGGCGCTGCTTCATTCCGGAGTTGGACATACCTGAGATTGTGGCAGGCTTATGAAATGAGTATCGCGAGGACCGCCCTGAAGACCACTGCCGTGGTCACGGCCGTCGGCGCAGCCTGTGTTGCGTATGCGGCCGGTATCGAGGTGCGTTGGTTCACGTTGCGCCGGTTCACGGTGCCGGTGCTGCCGGAGGGCGCCGCGCCGCTCAGGGTGCTGCACCTGTCGGACCTGCACCTGATGCCCACCCAGGAGCGGAAGATCGGGTGGGTGAACGACCTCGCCGCGCTCGAGCCCGACCTGATCGTCAACACCGGCGACAACATCGCGAACGAGAACTCGGTCCGTCCGCTGCTCCGGGCGTACGGGGACCTGCTGGATCTGCCCGGCGTGTTCGTGTTCGGCTCCAACGACTACTGGAAGCCGCACTTCAAGAACCCGGGCAAATACCTGCTGCCCGCGAACAAGCAGCGTCACAAGCCCCACGGCCCGGACCTGCCGTTCGAGGAGATGCGCCGCGCGTTCACCGGCGCCGGCTGGACCGACCTGAACAACGCAAAGGCCACCCTCAAGGTGAACGGCCTGCGCCTGGACTTCGCCGGTACGGACGACCCGCACATCAAGCGCGACCGGTACGCCGAGGTGGCTGGCGAGATCGACCCGGCGGCGGACCTGTCGATCGGCGTCACGCACGCGCCGTACCAGCGCGTCCTGAACGGTTTCGTCGGCGACGGATATCCCCTGGTGCTCGCCGGCCACACCCACGGCGGCCAGCTCGCTGTGCCGTTGTACGGGGCTCTCGTGACGAACTGCGACCTCGACACTTCACGGGTCAAGGGCCTGTCGACGTGGGGTCACGACGGCCGCCAGGCCGCCCTGCACGTGTCCGCCGGCCTCGGTACGTCGCCCTACGCACCGGTCCGATTCGCGTGCCGGCCGGAGGCGACATTGCTCACGCTCGTCCCCCGGATAAACCCGATTTCGTCCGGACGCTGAGCCCATGTAAGCTACTCGCGACTTCGGGCTGTGGCGCAGCTTGGTAGCGCGCTTCGTTCGGGACGAAGAGGTCGCAGGTTCAAATCCTGTCAGCCCGACCACCATTGAGGGTCAGTCACTGCGGTGACTGACCCTCGATGCGTTCAGGGGCACGTCCGTCGGAGGAGCTGGGGTGCGCGGGACCGATCACTACGAGGTGCTGAACGTCGAGCGGACGGCCAGTGCCGCGGAGATCAAGTCCGCGTACCGGAAGCTGGCCTTGCAGGTGCACCCGGACCAGGGCGGCAACGCGGCGCTCTTCCGGCTCGTGCAGGAGGCGTGGAACACCCTCTCCGACCCGGCGAAGCGGGCTGCGTACGACCGCGGGCTCGACAGCCACACGGCCCCGCCACCATCACCGCCGCCCCCGGCACCGCAGCCGCCGGCCCCGGAGCCCAATTACGAGTGGACCTGGTCAACAGACCAGCCCTGGTCCAGCGACCCCCAGCAACCCGCCGACGAGCCCGTGCAGGAGCCCCTGCAGTCGAAGCCGGTCGGCCCGGTCCTGATCTACCCGACCTTCGGCCGCTGGCAGACCCCCGCCCTGATCGGCCTCGTGCTCTTCACCGCGCTGAACATCACTCTCCTCGCCACCAGCAAGTACCACGGCTTCCTGGACTACTTCTTCGCCGTCGGCACGGTAGCGATGATCGTCGTGGCGATGCCGCCGCACTGGAGCAACCGGATACCGCTCCGGCGCCTGCTCAAGGCCCTCGGCGTCCTGACCACGATCGGCTTCGTGCTGACCCTGATGCCGTTCGTGAACGGCACCGCGACAGGCCTCGCCCGGGTCGGCATCATCGCGCTGGTCGCCGGTGTCGTGGTGGTGCGCTTCATCACCGGGCGGTGGTCCAAGAACTACGTGGTGGACCGCGCCATCAACCGTGAGGCGTCGTACGAGTTCAACCTCTGGGGGCGTCCTGGCGAGCCGCTGGTCGACGATGCGCTGAGCGCGCCGATCACGTCGCACGATGTGCTGCTCCAACGCCGTACGGCGAACCTCCTGGACCCCGTGCTCACGGCCCTGCCCGCGGCGAAGCTCGTGCACGGCGCGCAGCTCGGGGCCATGACCATCGACCACCTGCTGCTCAACGGCCGGCGGGTCGCGCTGATCATCTCTCTGGTCGGTCCACCCGGCACGTACTCACTGGACTCGTACGGGGCGCTGCAGCTCAACGGGCAGCCCCTGGAGAGCCCTGCGCCCGCCCTGGAGGGCGCCGTCGAGGCGTGGCGCGGCCGTCTTCGGCAGGCTGACGTACGCGGCTTCATCGTCATCCACGCCAACGCAGGTCAAGTCCGTACCCAGTCACAGCCCGACGCCACGGTCACCTGCCTGTCGGTACAGTCCGCCGCCCGCGAGCTGCACGCCTGGCTCGAGCCCGAGGGCAGCAAGCTCTATCGCGGACTCCTGTACGACATCCTGCACCGCGCACCGTACGGCCTAATCTGAACGCATGCAGCGGGTTGATCTTGGTGAGGTTGAGTACGAGGTCGCGGCCAAGGACATGCGGGAGTGGGTCGAGGAGCGCGTGCAGGGCAGCGCGGACGACCGGCTGTTCCTGCTGAGCCATCCGCCGGTCATCACGTACGGTCCGCGGACGGTGCTCGACGACCTGCCCGAGGAGGCGGCCGGGATTCCCACGGTGCCGGTGGATCGCGGGGGCTTCGCGACGTACCACGGTCCCGGGCAACTGGTCGGTTACTTGGTGATCGACCTGCACCGGCGCGGTCCCGTCGACATCGTGCACTGGGTCGAGAACGGGCTGATCGAGGCGCTCGGCACGCTCGGGTTCCCGCTGGTGCGCCGGGAGACGCCGAAGGGTGCGAGCAGCCTGGTCGGGGTGTGGACGGAGGACGGCCGGAAGCTGTGCTCGATCGGCATGCGGATCCGGCGCGGCGTGACGAGCCACGGGTTCTCGGTGAACGTGGCTCCGGACATGACGGTGTTTCACACGTTCACGAGCTGCGGGCTGCACGACGTGACGATGGTCTCGCTGGCCGAACTGGCGGCCGAGCAGGGCAAGGCCGCGCCGAGCGAATCCGACGTGCGCGATGCCATCGCTAAGTCACTGGGAGCCCGATAGCCTGCGGCCATGAGCCAGGAGGACGACGGCGACCGGATGCCTGCCGATCTGGAAGCCGTGCTGGAGGCCGCCGACGAGGAAGCGGAGGCGGACCGCCCGGGGCGGTACGACGCCCCGCCGTTGCCGGCGGCACTGATCCTGGTCGTGGTCGGGCTGCTCTGCGGGTTCGTGACGATCGCCGGCGTGTGGCTGAGTGAACGCGGCTGCGAGCGGTTCCGTGACACCAGCAACTGCGGCGCCTTCGGGCTGCCGCTGCTGATCGTGATCGTGGTGGTCACGATGGTGCTCGGCGGCCTCGCACTGAGCCGGCTGGCGATGCCGCACCCGCGACTGGTCCCGTTCCTCGGCGTCGCCTTCATGGTCGCGCTCGTCGTCGCGTTCCTGACCGGCCAGTTCGACTCGCCGTGGATCCTGGCCGTCGTACCGGTCCTGACCGCCATCACTTTCCTGATCGCCGATCTCGTCGCCCGACTGCTGGAGCGTGCCGATGCCTGACCTGCCCGTCTACGAGTGCCCGCGGACCACCACCGCGCCGAACCTCGACGGCACCCTGACCGACCCGGCCTGGGACGTCGCACCGTGGACCACCGATTTCGTCCCGATCCACGACGGCCCCGCGCCCCGGTTCCGGACCCGGTCGAAGCTGATGTACGACGACCGGTACCTGTACGTCGGCGGCCTGCTCGAGGAGCCGCACGTGTGGTCGACCATGACCGAGCACAACAGCAAGCTGTTCCACGAGAACAACTACGAGCTGTTCCTGGACCCGGACGGCGACGGGCAGAACTACTACGAGTTCGAGATCAATCCGCTCGGGACGATCTGGGAGCTGACGCTGCCCAAGCCGTACGTCGACGGCGGCGTACCGATCGACCCGACGAACCTGCCCGGCCTGCGGACCGCGGTTCACGTCGACGGCACGCTGAACGACCCGTCCGACACCGACGCCGGGTGGTCGGTCGAGCTCGCCGTGCCGTGGGCCGATCTGGCCGCGTACAACAAGGGCCGCGCCACGCCCCCGAACCCGGGCGACGAGTGGCGGATGAACCTGATGCGCTGCGAGTGGCCGCACGAGGTGGTCGACGGGGCGTACGTGAAGGGCGAGCAGCTCGAGTTCTGGGTCTGGTCGCCGCAGGGGATCGAGGACATGCACCGCCCGGCGACCTGGGGCGTCCTGCGGTTCTGAGCCCCCCGTGACACGGTGTTAACACGGGCGCGAGAGAATGAGGTACGTGAACTTGGGGGGCTCCGAACCACACGGTCTGGAGGCGGACCAGGTCGTCAGCGCGATCGAGCGCGCGTGTGAGAGCGACCTGCGGACCGCCCTGCGGCTCGTTGCGCGCTATTCGGCGTACTGGTGGTCGAACGGGCTCCAGGACGAGGCTGCTGCCGCAGCCGAGCGGGTGCTCAGCATGCTCGGCCGGACCGTGCCGGTCGGGCTCGACGAGGAGTACCTGCTCGCTGTCATCGACGGTGCTGCCTCAGCGGAGCAGGAGCAACTCGAGCTGGCCCAGCAGATCGTCCTGACGACCACAGGTCCTTTCCGGTACTCCGTGACCGTGTTGCTGTGGGCCCTGGTCTTCGGGCCGTTCGAGTCGACCGCGGTGATCGAGGACGTTCTAGAGCGCAACGAGAGCGGTGACGCGTGGACACGGGCAGCCGTGGAGCTGTGCCGTGGGTACCCCGGTCTGACGCAGGCGGCGCCGGATGACGCGGCTCAGGCGCTCCGTACGGCGCTGGGCCGCTTCCGGATGCTGGAGGACCGCTGGGGCCTGTTCCTCGCCCTGAGCGCCCTCCGGCACGTTGTGGACGAGCCCCTGGACATCACCACCGAGGCACTGGAGCTGGCAGAGCAGCTATGCCTGCCTGAGGAGACCGGGCTGCTGCTGTGCGAGCGTGCGGAGCTGTACCGGCGGGCCGGGAAGCTGGAGGACGCGCACGCGGACTACAACCGGGCCCTGTCCATCGGTGAGCACGCCGAGCTCCAGGAGACGGTTGCGGCCGCACGGCTCGGTCTGGCGCGGACCGCCCGCGGGTCCGGCAATCTCCCGGCGGCGCGGTCGCATCTGTCCGCCGTACTGACGTTGCACGGGCTGGAGGATGCGCACTACGAGGCACACCACGAGCTCGCTGCGCTGAACGCCTCCGAGGCCACCGCCTGAAACGACGGCGGGCTCGGTAGAACTGTGGGGTCAGCCACATCGCGGCACGGTGAGCGGCTGGTTAGAGTCGGGATCACCTGGCATCGACCTGCAACGGAGCAGCTGATGGACAAGACGTACGGATCGCCGCAGGACGCGGTGGCGGACATCGAGGACGGAGCGAGCCTCGCGGTCGGCGGCTTCGGGTTGTGCGGCAACCCGATGCAGCTGATCAGCGCGCTGCACGACAAGGGGGTGTCCGGGCTCAGCGTCGTGTCGAACAACTGCGGCGTCGACGACTGGGGCCTCGGCCTGCTGCTCGCCGACAAGCGGATCGCGAAGATGACGTCGTCGTACGTCGGGGAGAACAAGGAATTCGCCCGGCAGTTCCTGCACGGCGAGCTGGAGGTGGAGCTGACCCCGCAGGGCACCCTCGCCGAGAAGCTCCGTGCGGGCGGCTGCGGGATCGCCGCCTTCTACACCCTGGCCGGCGTCGGGACGCAGGTCGCCGACGGCGGGCTCCCGCAGAAGTACAACGCCGACGGCTCGGTGGCGCTGGCGTCCGAGGCCAAGGAGACCCGCGAGATCAACGGCACGACGTACGTACTGGAGGAGTCGATCACCACCGACTTCGGGCTGGTGCACGCGCTCAAGGGCGACACCCACGGGAACCTGGTCTTCGACCGCAGCGCACGGAACTTCAACCCGCTGGCCGCGATGGCCGGCCGGGTCACGATCGCCCAGGTGGAGGAGCTGGTCCAGCCTGGTGAGCTGGACCCGGACTCGATCCATCTGCCAGGGGTCTACGTGCAGCGCGTTGTTGCTGTCGGCAAGGACATTGAGAAGCGCATCGAGAAGCGCACCGTTCAGCCTCGGAAGGAGGCCTGAAATGCCACTCACCCGTGAGCAGATGGCGGCCCGGGCCGCGGCCGAGCTCGAGGACGGCCAGTACGTGAACCTCGGCATCGGCCTGCCGACCATGGTGCCGAACTACATCCCGGACGGCGTCACCGTCGTCCTGCAGTCGGAGAACGGCATCCTCGGCGTCGGACCGTACCCGGTCGAGGGCGCCGAGGACCCGGACCTGATCAACGCCGGCAAGGAGACCGTCACGACACTGCCCGGGGCGTCGTTCTTCGACTCGTCGCTGTCCTTCGGGATGATCCGCGGCGGCGCGATCGACGCGGCGATCCTGGGCGCGATGCAGGTCTCGGCCAACGGTGATCTGTCGAACTGGATGATCCCCGGCAAGATGGTCAAGGGGATGGGCGGGGCGATGGACCTGGTGCACGGCGCCAAGAAGGTGATCGTGCTGATGGAGCACGTCGCCAAGGACGGCTCGCACAAGATCCTCGCCGAGTGCGACCTGCCGTACACGGGCCGCGGTGTGGTCAACCGGATCATCACCGATCTCGCGGTGCTCGACGTCACCGACGACGGCCTGCAGTTGGTCGAGTTGGCCGACGGCGTCACCTTCGACGAGCTCCAGAAGAAGACCGGCGCCCCGATCAAGCACTGAAGACACCTGTGATCCGCGGCGAAAGTCGGGTATGACGGGACGCGTGGAGTTGGATGTGCTGGTGATCGGCGGCGTAGGCATCGACACAATCGTGCGGGTGCCTGGCCTGCCGTTGGCGGACGTGGACACGGTCCCGGTCGAACCGATCGAGACGTACTTGGCGCACACCGGGCACGGCGTCGTGCTCGGTTGCCATCTGCTCGGCCTGAACGCGGGCCTGGTGGACGTGATCGGGGACGACCCGGAGGGCGCGCGGATCCGCCGTACGTACGAGGAACTCGGCATCCCGTTGCGGGTCGTCCTGCACCCGAGCGGTACCCGCAGATCGGTCAACCTGGTCGCGCCGGACGGCCGGCGGCTCTCGATGTACGACGGGCGGCACCCGCACGGTCTACGAGTCGATCCGAACCTGTGGCGCCCGCTGATCCGCCGCGCGCACCACGTCCATGTCTCGATCATGGACTTCGCCCGCGACGCGCTCGGGGACGCGATCGCCGCCGACCGCTCGATCTCGACCGATCTGCACGACTGGGACGGCCGCAACGACCACCACAAGGACTTCGCGACCGCGTCGGACATCGTGTTCGTCTCGGCCGCCGCACTCCCGCCGGACGGCGTCGACTGGATCCTCGCGAACGGCCGCGCCGACGTCGTGGTCGCGCTGGCCGGCGCGGACGGCAGCTACCTGCACGTCCGCGGCGGACCGGTCGAGCACTTCCCCGCGATCGACCTCCCCGGCCGCCCGATCGTCGACACCAACGGCGCCGGCGACGCGTACGTCGCCGCCTTCCTCGCCCGCTACCTCGACGGCGCGCCCTGGCAGGAATCCGCCCGCGCCGCCACCATCGCAGCCTCCTGGGCCTGCACCTCCCCAGGCACCCACACGAACCTCATCACCGCCGAACAACTAGCCCTCCACACCCGATCCCTCCCCTGACCCACACCGGCGGGCGTCAGGAGCGGGAGATCGGGGGGTGGAGGGTGGTGGCGGTGCCGCGGCGGAAGAGTTGGGCGGGGCGGCCGCCGTCGCGGGTGGTGGTGCCGCCGGTGGGGGTGACGAAGTGTGGGGTCTTGGTGACCTTGCGGTGGAAGTTGCGCGGGTCGAGGGAGGTGCCCCAGACCGCTTCGTAGATGCCGCGCAGTTCGGAGATGGTGAACTCCGGCGGGCAGAACGCGGTCGCCAGCGGCGAGTACTCGAGCTTCGCCCGCGCCCGCTCCACCGCGTCCGCAAGAATCCGCCGATGATCGAACGCCAGGCCCGTGACCTCAGAGCTACCGTCCGGTGAGCTGAGTAGGTCGGCCACGCTGATCCAGTTGGCTGCGGCGGCGTCTGAGCCGGCGACGGGACTGGGGAGGTTGGGGACCAGTGCGAGGTAGGCAACGCTGACGACGCGGCCGCGGGGGTCGCGGTCGGGGGCGCCGTACGTTGCGACCTGTTCGAGGTGGATGCGATCCGCCTCCAGCCCGGTCTCCTCGGCAAGCTCACGTAGTGCAGCCGCCTCGAGGTCCTCCCCCGGCCGTACGAACCCACCAGGCAGCGCCCACCGCCCCTCGTACGGCGGGATGCCCCGGCGGATCAGCAACACCTGCAGCCGGCCCTCGCGGACGGTCAGGATCACCAGATCGACGGCTAGGCCGAGCGGCACGAAATCCATCCCCGAAC
>DASSDE010001107.1:0-7072 GCA_035697365.1 Kribbella sp.
CCGCCCCCGCCGCCGTCGTTCCGGGCCTCTCAGGGACCGCCTAGGACCCCCTCAGAGTGCCTAAGGACCACGGGCTCGCAGGGATAGGGAGGAGTTCCGATGTGCGGCCCCACCTCAGACGAGCAGATTTACAGCTGTCGGCAGGGAGCCGGCGGCAACCAGACGGAGGACCACATGTACACGAACGCATCGGTCAAGGCCGAGGTCGACTACCGCAGGGAGCGCCTCAGCCGCGACTTCCGGCAGCACCGGACCACTCGGAGCCGCCGGGCCATCAGCCACCTGTTCGGCCGGAAAGCCTGAAGGGAGGGACACCATGATCAACATTCCACTGACCCCCGACTCGATGAAGGCGGAGGCGGCGTACCGCCTGGAGCGCGCGAAGCGTGACTACCGGGCCGCGAACCGCCGGGAGCGCACCGCGAAGGCGACCACGCCGAAGCCGCGCCACATCCTCCGACCCCGACCGGTCGCATGACCGCCCGGACCGCCGTCCCTGATCGCCGATCGACGATCAGGGACGGCGTTTCTGTACCCGAGGCAAGCCCGCAATCAGGGGCCGATTCAGGGGCCGATTCGGGGGCCGAGAGCAGTCAGAGAACGGGATACCGTCGATTTGTGTCGGCGCCAGGGGCGAAGATGGACGACGTGCCCTGGAATTCGACACCTCTCGTCGGCCGCTCGTCCGAGATGGCCGCCATGCTCAGCGCCGTGGATGACGCCCGTACGCGGCGCGCCGGCGCGGTGCTGCTGTCCGGTGACGCCGGTGTCGGCAAGACCCGGATGCTCGACGAGGTGGCCACCGGCGCCCACGAGCGCGGGTTCGGGGTGCTGGTCGGGCACTGCACCGACTTCGGTGACGCCGGCCTGCCGTACCAGCCGTTCTCGGAGATCTTCGGCCGGCTGGCCGGTGACCGCCCCGACCTCGTCGAAGGCGTCCTGACGAACTTCCCGGCCATCGGCCGGCTGCTGCCGGCGCACCGCCTGCTCGGCGCCCAGCCCGCGCCACAGGAGGGACAGCTCGATCGCGCAGCCCTGTTCGACGCCGTCCTCGGCGCCTTCACCGCGCTGGCCACCAGCGAGCCGTTGCTGGTGATCATCGAGGACGTGCACTGGGCCGACGACTCCACGCGGGACCTGATCGGTTTCCTGATCACCCGGCTGACCGCGCAGCGTCTCGCGCTCGTGGTGTCGTACCGCAGCGACGACCTGCACCGCCGGCACCCGCTCCGCCGGCCGATCGCCGAGTGGGCCCGCAATCCGCGCGTACGCCGGGTGAACCTGCTGCCCCTCGACGCCGACGAGGCCCGCACACTGCTGCACTCGCTGCTCAGCAATCCGCTGCCCGCGGACGAGGAGCGCCGGATCCTGGAACGGGCCGGCGGCAACGCGTTCTTCACCGAGGAGCTCGCGGCCGCGGCTTCGATGGGCGACGACGACGGCGTGCCGCCCGATCTGGCCGACCTGCTGCTCGTCCGCCTTGATCCGCTGTCCGACGACGCCCGCCAGATCGCCCGCGTGATCGCCGTCGCGGGGCGGCGCGTTCCGCACGACCTGCTCACGGCCGTCGCCAAGCTGCCGGACCGCGAGCTCGACGACGCCCTCCGCGAGCTGATCGACGCGCACATCATCGACGTACCGATCAGCGACCGGTACTACTTCCGTCATGCCCTGCTGGCCGAGGCTGTGTACGACGACCTGCTGCCGGGCGAACGCGTCCGCGAGCACGGGGCGTACGTGCAAGCCCTGGAGAACCAGACCGTTTCCGGTACGGCGGCTGAGCTGGCCGGGCACGCAACCCGCTCGCACGACCTGGCGACCGCGTTCGAGGCTCGCGTCCGGGCCGGTCAGGAGGCACTCTCGGTCGCCGCGCCGCAAGAGGCGTTGAAGCACTACGAGATGGCGCTCGAGCTGCTCCCGAACGCGGGCCCGAAGAGCACGGTCGACAAGACCTGGCTGATCGTCGACACGGCGACCGCGGCCACCTTGTCCTCGCAGCATCTGCGCGGGCTCAAGCTGCTCCGGAAGGCGCTGGCCGACCTGCCGGCCGACGCACCGCAGCAACAACGAGCCGAGCTCTTGCTGCCGCTGGCCGACATCGCGCTCGTCATCGACCAGGACAACGAGGCCAACGAAGCGATCACCCAGGCGCTCAAGCTGGTGCACGACGAGCCGGCCAGCGTCCTCAAGGCGCAGGTCGCCTCGCTGTACGCCCGCGTGTCCGACGCACTCGGCCGGCCGATGGAGGCGGAGCGCTGGGCGCACAAGGCGCTCGAGATCGCCCGGGAGGCGGGGCAGGAGTCCGCGGCCAGCGACGCCGGCATCACGCTCGCCCAGCTCCGGCGCCGGGCCGGCGATCCGGAGACCGCGGCCAAGCAACTCGAGGAGGCCGCCGTCCGGGCACAGCTCACCGGCGATCCGGCGGCGGAGGTGCGGAGCCGGTTCCTGCTCGGATCCTTGCGGTACGAGCAGGGCGATCTGATCAATGCGAAGTCGGCGCTGGCGCTGGCGACCAAGCGCGCCGGTGAGCTCGGGCGGCAGTGGGCGGCGTACGGGTTCGACGCGCGGCGGATGCTGGCGCTGACAGAGTTCATGCTCGGCGATTGGGAGGCTGCGTCGGCGACCGCCCGGACGGATTCGATGACGCCGGCCGCGGCCGGGGCGGCATTGCGGGCGGTGGAGTTCTCGGTCCGTGGCGCACGTGGCGACACCGCGGTCGCGGAGGAGTTCGAGCTGTCCCGCAAGTGGTGGGACCTGGACGTGATGCTGCCGATCATCGGGCTGCAGCCGGCCGTGGACGCGTACCGCGAGCTGGACAACCCGGCTGCGGCGGAGAAGCTGATCGCCGACGTGGGCACGCTGTGCACGGACCTGTTCCAGACCGAGTGGTTCCTCGGGCGGATCCGCTTCGCGGCGCTCGGGCTGCAGCTGCTGTGTCATCGCGCGGTGGGCGAGCCGTCGGCCGCCGCGGACCTCGTCGCGCGCGGCGGTGAGCTCGTCTCGATAGGTCAGGCGACCGCTGAGAAGGGGCTACCGCCCGGGCGGCTGATGGGGGTCGAGGGGCTCGCGTGGCTCGCACGGCTGGAGTCGGAGTGGGAGCGGCTGCGCTGGCTGACGGGGATCGACGCACCGTCGCCCGAGGAGCACGTCGCGTCCTGGCAGCGGACTACGGACGCGTTCGGGTACGGGTACGTTTTCGAGCAGGCGTGGTCGCGGATCAGGCTGTCGGCGGCGCTGCGGGCCGCGGGTCGGGTTGCCGAGGCGAACGAGCAGACCGTGCTGGCGGCCGAGACCGGTCGCGAGCTGGGTGCTCGGCCGCTGCTCGAGGAGGCCGGCGGTGGTGAGGCGAACGGCGCGAGTGCGCTGACGTCGCGGGAGACCGAGGTGTTGCGGCTGCTTGCCGAGGGGCGTACCAATCGGCAGTTGGCGCGGGAGCTGTACATCAGCGAGAAGACCGTCAGCGTGCACGTCTCGAACATCCTCGCCAAGCTCGGCGTCCGCTCCCGCACCGAAGCAGCCGCCGTTGCCCGCCGCGACGGCCTCCTCCAAGACAACTGAACCCCGGCGCAGCGCGCGGTGGTGTGGGAGGTGCAGCGGCTTCGCGGGGGGCGCCGGGGTGCGTGGAGCGCTAGCCGTGTCTGCGGTCGGGGTTGGGCTCGTGGGTGATGTGGCGGGCGCGGGCCTGGGCCAGCTCGTCCACCTCGGCCTCGAGCGCCGCCGCCGGTTCGGCCGGATGCGGCGCCGGGCGGTTGAGTTCGGTGATGTCGTCGAAGACCTTGCGGGCGTGCCGCATCCGCGCCACGGCCAGCAGCGCCAGCCCAGCAGCAGCGAGGGCAATCAATACCCACAGTTGCCACGACATAGCCTCACCACCAGGTACTCGCCCCGTTCCCCCGAGTAATCACCATAGCCCCGAACCCAGCGCTTGGCGACCAGCTGTACGCATTCCGTTAATACCTACGCTTGAAACTCACGTTTGTTGCTGAACGCAATCACAAACGGTGACGGCGCAACGAGTCCCCGCCGCCCAAAGTTGCAATTACTTTCAGTTACGCTCCGCGGAGCGAATATGCTCGGCCGGGTGCTGGTGCTCACTGCAGAAGACGTCCGACGAACCGTCTCGATGAACGTGGCGGTCGACGCCGTCCGGGACGCGTTCACCGAGCTCGCCGCGGGGCATTTCGTACTGCCGCCACGACAGATCTTCGGCGACGGTGCGGTCTTGGTGATGTCGGCGTACCACTCCCCGACCGGGACCGCTGTGGTGAAGAAGATCGGGATCGCACTCGACCAGGTGCCGGCGATCCGCGCGACCCTGGTCTGGACCGGAAACGGTGAACAGGTGGTCGCCGAGGGCAGCTCGATCACCACGCTCCGGACCGGTGCGGTGGTCGGCGTCGCGACGGACCTGCTGGCCCCGGCGGAGGCGAGCCGGCTGACCGTGATCGGCTCCGGCGCGCAGGCACCGGATCAGGTCCGGGCAGTGCTCGCCGTACGGCCGATCGCAGACGTCACCATCGTGGGCCGCTCGGCCGACCGCGCCGCCGCACTCGCTCGCGAGCTGGGCACGGAGTTCGCGGACGTACGGTTCACGTCGAGCACGGACATCGACGCGTCGGTGGCCGACCCGCACGTCATCTGCTGTGCGACCTCGTCCGCCACCCCACTGTTCAACGCCGACGCCCTACCCGAAAGCGTCCACGTCAACGCGGTCGGCGCCTTCCGCCCCACCATGCGCGAACTCCCCCGCGAACTGTTCGCCACCGCCAGCACAGTCCTGGTCGACCAGACCGAAGCCGCCCTCGAGGAATCCGGCGAGGTCATCGACGCCATCACCTCCGGCACCCTGACGACCAAGGACCTCCTCGAACTCGGTCCCGCCCTGTCCAATCCCCCGTCCCGCGCCGGCCGCACGGTCTTCAAGTCAGTTGGGGTCGGCTGCCAGGACTGGGCGATCGCGGCAGCCCTCGCGGGTCAGGGCATGTCCTAGGTCCAACGGAGGACGTTCTTGCGGTAGGCGTAGAGGAGGCCGACCGCGACGAAGCCGAGGAAGACGAACATCTCGATCAGGGTCGCGACGCCGAGCGTGGCGAAGATCGTGGCCCACGGGAACAGGTAGATCGCATCGACGGCGAAGATCACGTACAGGTAGGCGAACAGGTAGTACCGGATGTGCATCTGGGCCCAGCCCTCGCCGACCGGGTCGACGCCGGACTCGTACGTCTTGAGCTTGCCCTCGGTCGGATACGTGACGGTCAGCGCCTTGTTCAGCGCGAACGCGCCGATCAGCCCCACCAGGCCGAGCGCGACCACCGCGGCGACAACGCCGTAACTGTCCGACACGGGCAAGAGTCTAATTGGTACAGAGGAGTTGGGAGTCGATTGAGACGTACGGGCCGTAGCCGGAGCGGACGTCGGCGACCTGGAGCCGCAGGCGGGTCACGCCGGAGATGTCGTAGTTGAGCCAGGCCTCGGTCTCCTGGTTCATCCGCAGCGACGTCAGCGCCATCGTCTCGTTGTGCAGCGACACCCGCACCAGCCCGTCGGTCAGGTTTCCCAGCCAGTTCCGCGAGTAGCGGCAGCCGGTCGAGTCGACCTCGCCCCAGACGTACCCGCCCTGGTTCGCGAGCAGGTCGGCCTCGGACCGTCGCGGCCCTTCGTTCGGCGGTACGACGGTGAACTGCGGCTGCCCCACACCACCGGCCGCCAGCACGCCCTTCTTGAACATCCCGCGCCAGACGTAGTGCTTGAAGCTGATCATCGGCGAGAGCGCCGCGCCGTACGGCGCCTGCGCACCGACCGCGATCCGGTACGTACGGACCGACCCGGGCTGCACCGTGCTGATGGTCACACTGCTGCCGGACGAGTACCCGTGCGCGACTTCCTGCCAGCGTTTCAGCGAGGGGATCCACTGGTGCAGCGGGATCCGGGTCCCCGCCGCGGGCGCCGGCGTCAGCGCGCCGACCACCGTGATGACACCTTTGGTCGCGTCCGTCGTACGAATGCTGGCGATCTTCGCGGTGCGGGTCGGCGTGGTCACGGACACCGGCGCCGCTGCCGCCGTACTGCCAAGACTCAGGGCACTGTCCGCGGGGACGACCGGAGCCGCGCACCCTGGCACCAGCAAGGTCAGCAGTCCGGCCAGCAAACGCACACGGCGCATGAAACAACTCCCTGAATCTGCAACAAGACGACGCCACCCTGCCGGTTCTCACTGCGGATCGCAAGCGAGCGGACGCGGAGGGTGACGTACGGAACCGTTCCGCTCCTACCCGACCGCACCGGCTTTTAACACCGCGTCCCAGGCTGTGGACCACCGGGGCTTCCGCATGGTTCCGTTCCAACAGCGAACTAATATTGGGGTTATCGCCCTGACGGGGGGATCGACCTGTCGCCCACGAAGCGGCAGACCGGCCCAAGCTTCGACTTGGAGATGAACAGAACAGTGACCATTGAGGTCAAGCAGCTCGACCGCGTGGTGATCCGGTTCGCCGGCGACTCCGGTGACGGGATGCAGCTCACGGGGGACAGGTTCACAGCGGAAACGGCATCGTTCGGCAATGACCTGTCGACGCTGCCCAACTTCCCCGCAGAGATCCGGGCACCAGCCGGGACCCTGCCGGGCGTCAGCTCCTTCCAGTTGCACTTCGCCGATCACGACATCCTGACGCCGGGTGATGCACCCGACGTCCTGATCGCGATGAACCCGGCGGCCCTGAAGGCGAACCTCAAGGACGTGCCGCGGGGCGCGACGCTGATCGTCGACACCGCGGACTTCACCGCGCGCAACCTGAAGCGGATCGGCTACGACGAGAACCCGCTGGAGACCGGTGAGCTGGACGGCTACCACGTCGTCCCGCTGAACCTCACCGGCATGACGGTGGAGTCGGTCAAGGAGTTCGGCCTGTCCCGCAAGGACGCCTCGCGGGCCAAGAACATGTACGCCCTCGGCCTGGTGTCCTGGCTGTTCCAGCGGCCGGTCGAGTCGACGATCACGTTCCTGGAGACCAAGTTCGCGAAGGTGCCGGACATCCGGGACGCGAACATCGCGGCCTTCCGCGCGGGCTACAAC